>JAFAHI010000149.1 GCA_019237325.1 Verrucomicrobiota bacterium
TTTTGCTCCCATTCGTTGTGGATGCCAATATTCACGCTTTGCGGCTCCGCGCTGCGGATTCAATGACGCTGGCTCGGTACGACGAAATCGGCCGCCTGCTAACGGGTTCGCCGGATGCGGTTGCTACCGATGGATTGGCTTGGTTAACCGATGTTAGCAAAAGCTTAAACGTGCCGACGCTGTCGTCAATGGGTATTCCAAAAGGGGCGATCCCCGAGATCGCCAGCACAGCGGCCAAAGCCAGCAGTATGAAAGCGAACCCGATCGAGCTGACACAGCCCGAGCTAGAAGCGATTCTCGAGGCAGCATGGTAGGGGGTTGCGGTTAGCAGTCAGCGGTTAGCAGTAAACAGTAAGCGGTTGGCAGTTCAGGCATATTAGTCCCATTGGTCCCATAGGTCCCATCTGTTGCAGGCTTGAAGGTGTTCTTTCTGCCCTACCGTATGATGTTGGACGGCGCAGCCCCGAATCGAGGACGAGGACGAGTACCACCCACCGCTAACTGCTAACTGCTTACTGCCAATCGTCACGGGATCAGCGAGAACACATATGCATCTCGCGGCTCGCCTCGAAAAAGCAGTCGATTGCGCAGCAAGCCTTCTCTGAGGGCGCCGACTTTCTCAGCGACGCGCTGGCTGGCGATGTTGCCGGCAGCAACGAAGATCTCGATCCTGATCAACCCGAGTTGCGCAAAACCGAATTGCGCGAGCAAGGCGGCAGTTTCAGACGCGAAACCTTGTTTGGTCCGAGACGTCCTGATCCAATAACCGATCGAGCCGTTGCGATACGCCGGCCTGTCAATGCTGATGCTACATCCTCCCAGTATTTGACCGGTTTGGTGCTCAACGATCGTGAACCCGAAACTGGAATCCGTTTCCCAGGCCTTTCGGCAATGTGTAACCCATTGCTCTGTCTCCGCTATTGAATAGCCAGGATGCACCCATTCCATCCAAGGCGAAAGCTCAGCTCTCGACTCTACGATGGCTTCATACAATCCCTTTGTCTGCCTTGCTGCGACCGGAACGAGCGCGATTCGTCCCCCATCGGAGATCGACTCTGGAACGGCAAGCATTTGGGTAACTATCACGTCTTGGCCGCGAGGACGAGCGCAGTCCTGCGGTTTCGTCCTCGTCACGTAATCAGTAATCAGTAACTCAGTAATCTGTTGATGCTGAACGATTTCTGTACTGACTACTGCTTACTGCCTACTATTCCCCTAGTCGCGTACCACCTCTCAACCTGTGCCGCTACCGCAGCACGAAAATCGCCGCCGTCCGAGCCGGCAGATCAAAGCTGATGTTTTGGCCATCGAGCGTAACGGTGGATGCCGGGACGACCTGAGGAGTAGCTCCGTGAGAATCAAACCGGCGTCCCAATACGACCTTGGCCGGGAACGGGGAGTTCAAAATACGAGCATCGATCTTCCTGGATTCCTGGCTCAAGTTCGCGGTTGCCAGTATCCAGTCGCGCTCAGTGCGTACACAAGCCGACGCCAGGCCGAAGGTAACCTGTTTCTGATTGGCGACATCGCATTTGGCGGGGATGAGTTCAGAAAACATCTGGAGGGCGGCTGCAACCGGTTTGCGTTGTCCCTCCTCGTTCAGAAGACCAAAAGCGTCCTGTGTCCACTCCGGGTCTTCCGCCTGCCAATAACACAACGAATTGGCGCCGTCCCCAACGAGTTTAATTGCCTCGGCCAGTACCGAAACCGCGAAATCAGGCGAATCAGCCGCATTATTATCGCCCCGGTTTCTCGGGCCGGAATCGTATGGGGCCCGCTCCCATTGGGGGCTCTCGCTGGTGAATTCAGTGATCGCGATCGGTAGCTGATGAGCTTTCGCCAATAACCCCAGTGGGACTCCGGCGAATCCGGCTGGCTCCGGCCGTCTGACCGTGTCCCTGTCGTGCCAGGAAAGCTCCGCCAAAAGAGAGATATGCCCGCTTCGTTCCAGCACTTGCGTGTAAGCTTCTACCGTTGAAGCGGAGGCTACACCAGGCCCTTCAATTCCAACCGCGGCTAGACCGTTCCGATCAAGGGTCGCGCGAGCGGCGAACACCAAAGCATCGTATTGCTCTGGCGAGAATTGGGTGCCAGCTGCGCTATCCGGTTCATTGATCAACTCGACCATACTCGGCAGCAGCCGAAGGCGCTTCGCATATAAAAGATGGGCCACGACCCAATTCGCGTAATCCTGGATGTGATCCGGATTGATCCTGGCGTGACTGATCTCGCCCTCACCGCTGTTGATGCACCAGAGCGAAGGGACCTGCCAGAACACGAGATCTAACTTGAGGTGCAGTTGGGTGATCTCGTCGTGCAGCCGCGAATAAACGGTTGTCTCATCCGAGTCGGCAGCCTTGTTGATAGCCGACGAGATCTCGGCGACCGACATATGATTTCTTACCTGGTTGTCTGTGAGTCTCGAAGTGAAGCCGGCGCGTACGAACCTGCAGTGTAGATCGCGCAATAAGGCATCGCGTTCGGCTAAATGACCCGTAGCTGGCCAGAGCTGGAGTCCGATCCCTGAGAACTTGTGCGGTGAGCCAAAATCAAACACGAGATTATCGTCCCCAACAGCACGGGAAATCAGGATGCAGATCAGAATAGCAGCCAAACCGGCGGATCTAGCAAAAGCGACTACGTCGTTCACCTGAAACGCTTAGCGTGTCCGATGACTTGTTGCCAGTGGCTGTTGAAGATTGGTAGGGCGAGGCTCCCTAGAGGTTCTACGTTTTAGGTTCTAAGTTCTAGGTTTTAGGTTGAGCTTTAACCCAGCGCCTCGCTGGCCCGCAGCATCGAAGGATCAACATTGAACCTAGAACTTTGAACGTAAAACGTAGAACTCAATAAACATCCCGCTGATACCGATGCTCGGCTTTTAGCTTTTTGACATACGCGTCGGCCTCTTCCTTAGACTTCTGACCAGCCTGCTCGATGATCGCATGCAAAGTGGCATCGACATCTTTCGCCATTCTTTGAGCATCGCCGCACACGTAGAAGTGGGCGCCTTCTTCAAGCCAGGCCCATAGTTCAACTGCGTTTTCCAGCATCCGCTGTTGAACATAAATCTTCTCGGGCTGATCCCGCGAAAAAGCCGTGCTCAACCGTGTGAGAAGGCCGTTCTTTTTGAAACGGAACAGCTCGTCCTGATAAAGGAAATCGGTGTCTTCTTTCTGGTCTCCGAAAAACAGCCAGTTACGCCCGGCCGCGCCTACCGCTTCTCGTTCGTACAGAAAGCCACGAAACGGCGCGACTCCAGTTCCGGGCCCGACCATGATCACCGGTTTAGTGTGATCTTTAGGTAACCGGAAATGTGGGGAGCGATGCACAAAAGTCCCAAATTTTTGCTGCGCTCGATCGGCCAAAAACGTGGAACAAACTCCTTTGCGTTTTCGGCTGTTGGTTTCGTAGCGAACAATTGAAATGGTCAGATGAACCGAGTCGCCATGCGCTGCCGGACTCGATGCGATTGAGTAAAGGCGCGGCGCGAGCTTTTTCAGGTGGGAAACAAACTCGCTGGCGCCGATTTTCGCGGGTGAATGTTCCACTAAGAGATCCACGATTTCTCTCTGACTGACAAAGCTCTTGAGCTGGGTTGCGGCGGCCGGTTCTAATAGTTGTCGTAAGGCGGGATCTGCGCTGCGTTCGGCGATACATCTTAGGAGACCGGAGGGAATCTTGGTAATCTCGTAAAATTCCAGCAACGCCTTGTGCAGAGGGACCTCAGCCCCGTCAGGCGACGGCACCGCCTCTTCGCCGTCGCAATTCAACGTCTTAAGGATCTGCTCGACCAGTTCCGGGCAGTTGCGCGGCACAATTCCGACCGCATCACCCGCGGTATACGACAGGTTCGATCCGGCGAGCGAGACCTCGAAGTGACGGGTTTCCTTTACGGATGCCGGCGCCGTCAGCAGCCGGTTAGCAGACAGCTGAGCGAGGAATGGATGTTTTCGATCGTAGACAATTTCGCCGGTTGGAGATGATTTATCTGGAATCGCCGCAGTTGGCTCTGCAGCGAACGATGACTTAGTTTCGATCTTGGGCGGTTGAGCCGGAGACGCTTCCAAGACGGTCGCAACCCCATTTCTCCAAGCTTCTGCGGCTGCCTCATAATCGACGTCGCACTCCGCTAACTGATAAATCCGCTGGCCTCCAAGCGCCTCAAGGCGAACGTCGATATCCTTGCCACATTGACAAAACCTTTCGTAGTTCCGGTCACCGAGTGCGAGGATCGAATAACGAAGCTCGGATAGGCGAGGGTGGTCCGGTGCGTGTAACTCGGTATAAAATGCCTTAGCGCTGTCGGGCGGGTCGCCGTCACCGAAAGTGCTGATCACGATCAGCGCATAAGCTTCACCGGCGAGCGCGCCGGACGAAATCTTATTGAGATTGATAGCCTGGGATTCGAAGCCGCGGCTTTGGAGAAATTTCGCCGTTTGCTTTGCAAGTGCTTCAGAATTGCCCGTTTCCGTGCCGAAATAAACATTGGCCCGGATCTTGGGTGCTGCCTGGGCCGCGGCCGATTGCTGCGAAAAAAGACCCGCCAAAAACCCATTCAACCATGCTCTTTGCGCCGGGCTGAACGGAGCATTTTCGGGAATATACGGTACTTGAACATCCATCTTCAGACTTAAAGCAGAAGATGAGGTGTTAGCGTGTTGCATACCATCTGGGCGCCTGGAGGATAAAATTTCTAGGACCGAGCCACGGCTCAGGGCTTACCCCTTCGTACTACATCCTCGTCGTCGAGAGGCGCCTCTGTGTGGGTGTTCTACCCACGCCGGGACCGGGTGGCGACGACGTTTCCCCGGCGCGCGAGGACGCGCCCTCCTGTCGCCGCCTGCGCAACTTTTTGACCTTGATGACAAAAATGCGGCAGACACCGCGAAATTACCGCGATTCTTTAGCTTGTGCCCGATTCGCCCCGGCCTGTTTACCATCTGTTGAGTCGATATAGGGCAGGGGGGTCTTCTTTAGCCCGAGCTCCGCGTCGAGAAGGTTGCGCAGCTGGTCGATGTTGTTCTTCAAGGCATTATATGACTCTATCAGAGTCAATGCCCCAGCGTGCAAAGCATACGTTGTGTCGGCGGAGGCCCCGGTTGCGGGTTGAGTTGAGTTTGTCGAGGCACGAACGTCCATTCGGTTATAGCCCTGGTATTGATCAACGAGACGCTTTGCGAACATGTATGTTCGCACTAGGCTCGAACGCAGTTGATCGTTTTCGATCAATCCGATTGTGCCCGCGTTGCGGTCAAACACCGAGAAGTAACTCTGGTTATAAGACCAGTAGGGTAAAGGCTTTCGCTTTAGATCCAAATTTTCGATGGGCCCGCCCAAGTCTTCGGCTACGATCATCCAAAGTTGCAGAATCTCCTCGCGTAGAGCGTGCAAAGTTCCTAAAACTCGATCTCGCTCAGATGTCCGATTGCGTTGGCGTTCAGCTTCGGCTTGTTCGAACCGTGACTTGTTCACGTTTCGATAGGCGGCGTTGGCG
>JAFAHI010000460.1 GCA_019237325.1 Verrucomicrobiota bacterium
ATACCACAGGCGGCCAAGAGGCTGAGCAAAATGGCCAAAGACGCAGGCACGCCATGGGTCAATAAGTAGGCGACAATGACCGCCGTCATGCCGAACACCGAGCCCACCGAAAGGTCAATCCCGCCGGTCAGGATAACGCACGTCATACCCATCGCCACGATCCCGACGAAAGAAAAATTCGTCGTGATATTGGCGATATTTTGAAGGTTTCGAAACTGCGGGATGAAGATGGCTAGCACGAGCAACATCAAGACCAGCGCGCCAAGGATCCCTATCTCCCGAGGAAGGCGAAACGCTCGCCGGCGTGAAGCTTTTTCTGGATGGGGGGGCGCCACCGCTTCGGAGTTCATGTCGAATTCTAAAATCGAATCACAGCCTTATGGAGGATTTCCTACGGGATTCAAACAAAATCGAACTCGCCCGAAGCTCGTTCGAATGACAGATAACAAATGACAAATGACAGATGCTACTCCCTCCTTCGCTAAATCCGGGCGCAAAACGCCCAATTTGTCATCTGTCATTCGAAGCGAGCTTCAGGCGAGTTTCGCGGTGTCGCCGAAGTCCTAGCAATTTTTGTAAAAAAGGCTTGCAACTGGCTCTTAGGGGATGTGGTCTTTTCAATTCAAACCTTTGGATAGAAGCCTAGCGCCTATCTAAAGGATAAATAGCCTGCATGGCTCACAAATGCATGCGCATTTGTGAGCCATGCAGGCTCCCCCAAAACTATCAATTATGCGAAACCCGAAATTGTTTCTTTTGGCGGGCGTGGCGGTTTGCGCGCTCGCTTTGCCGGCCGGCCTGCATGCAGCCGGAAAACAGAAGACATTCGCGATTGTGCCGAAGTCGATCAGTATCTCGTTCTATAACGATGTGGAAAAAGGTTGTAAGGAAGAAGGCGCCAAACTGGGTGTGAACGTCATTTATACGGGTCCGGATACCGCTGACGCCGCAAAACAGGTGCAAGTCTTGCAGGACCTGGTCAGCCGCGGGGTCGATGGCTTTGCCGTTGCTCCGATGGACGGCGATGCCGTGATTGGAGTGATCGATTCCGCAATCAAAAAGGGAATCAAAGTGATCTGTTTCGACTCGGACTCTCCAAAATCGCAACGGACCTGTTTTGTCGGTACGAACAATGAACAAGGCGGCTACGAAGGCGGCAAGGCCTTTGCCTCGATGTTGCCCAAAGGCAAATTTGCCGTTCTCACCGGCGGTTTGGCTTCGGTAAATCACAACCAGCGCGGCGACGGATTTCGCAAAGCGCTCAAGGAATCAGGAGGTGAGTACACGGAGATTTCCGGTTCACCTTTCCCCTGCAATGATGACGCCGCGAAATCCATCCAGATCATCCAGGATACCTTGACCCGGTACCCGGACCTGGACGGGTTTTTCTTTTCGGGCGGCTGGCCTCTTTTCGGCGCTCCCGAAGCCTATCTTCGGGCAATGGGTAAGCACCTTGACGACATCAAGACTAAGAAGTTTGTGGTCGTCTCTTTCGATACCCTGCCGGAAGAGCTCAAGATCTTGAAACAAGGCGCCTGCAATGCCCTGATCGGCCAACGGCCATACGCCATGGGAGTCAAGAGCGTCGATATCCTAAACGATCTTACCGAAGGGAAAACGGTCCCGGCAGTGGTTGATACCGGCGTCGACGTCGTGACGTCTGCGAACGTGGACCAATTTTTGAAATAAGTTGGGTTTTTGTAGGCGGACAACCTTGGGAGGCATTCCGCCTACCACCTTTGGTGAGGCGAGGCTCCCTAATGCCTGACGGTTTTCCCGAAGAAACGGCCTGTTAATCTACGACCAAACGTTTGACACCTAGAGACGCGCCGAGCCGGGTGCACCACGGCTCGGCGCGTTTTAAGGCCCAATCGTATCTTTTCCAAGGGGCACATCATTTTCCCCTGCGAAAACCTTTGGGCCGTTCGGGAGCGTCGCCCCACCAAAGTGGTGGCCCAAAGATGGTATATCCAGGTCAATGCTTCATCGGCACCTCGATTGGATTACCAGTCCAATTTTGGGCTACCCAATCGTATTCCGGGTCGTTGATCGCAGTGATCTTCCGGACGTCACCGGCCAGGAAATTCAGGTAATAGGCGTTGGTCCCCGGCGCTTTCACTACCGGATGATAGCCCTCATGGATCAACACCAGGTCACCGTGCTGGACGGGAATGGCCACATCCAGATCGGTGTCTCGGGTATAGATCCGCTGAATCGCAAAACCGTTCTCCGGCTGGAACCGATAGTAATAGGTTTCTTCATGGTAAGAGGAATTATCCCGAGTGTCATGGCGGTGAGGAGGAAAACTCGACCAGTTGCCGCTAGGAGTGTGGATCTCGTAAACGGTTAATCGTTCGGTGAGTCCGTCCGCATCGGCCAGAGTACTCACGCCCCGTTTTACGTTGGCGTCACCGCGCACCGATGTTTTGATTTCGTCTTTCGAGATACGCCGGGCCGGCAGTTTGCCTTCAGCAGGCGCGCCGCCGATGGCCACCTCGACCGACTTGGAAGCCTGCAACGAGAAAGTGCTTCGGGGAGGGAGATAATAAATATCCGGAATTTCCTCAAAGACCGAGGTGCGCGAGAAATTAAATGTTTCCTTCCCAAACGCACAGGATCCTTCACCGCTCAAGGGTACGACGACAATCTCGGAGTCTCCCGTGTCGAGCTGTTGGATCTGCTCTGGCTCTAAGGCGAGGACCCGGAACGAAAGATAACGCCATTGAGCTTCCTTCGGTGTGACGTTGATGCGAAACGGCTGCGAATAGTCTGATCGATAATGTCGGTTCACGGTTGTATCTCCGAAATTTTGACCGGGCGGTTCTCCTGCCAGCTGCGACGCGCCGCGATCGCCAGCCGCAACGTTTCGAGTGCATCCCCTGCACCCGGAGACGGTTTTTGGCCGGACTTTAACGCTTCAAAAAATGCCTGTAACTCCAGCCGGTAAGCGGCTTCGAAACGATCGGGGAAGTTTTCGTAATGATCGTAGCGAGCGCCGAATTCCTGGGACATCGTCATCGGCGTTTTCTGTGGTGCTTCGATTACAACCTTAGCGTCCGCACCGGCTACTTCAGTCCGGATATCGTAACCCCACTTTGAGCGCCGAGACATTTCCACAACGCCCAAGGCGCCGTTCTTAAATTTCAGCATCACAACCGCGGTATCAGTGTCTTGAGCTTGAGCAAAACGGTCGTCGATTAAAACTGTGCCCCAAGCGGACACCTCTTCGACTTCGCCCACTAGAAACCGGGCCAAGTCCAGGTCATGTACG
The DNA here is from genome assembly GCA_019237325.1 of Verrucomicrobiota bacterium. Taxonomy (GTDB): domain Bacteria; phylum Verrucomicrobiota; class Verrucomicrobiia; order Chthoniobacterales; family JAFAMB01; genus JAFAVN01. The sequence goes on from JAFAHI010000460.1 coordinate 3,272, forward strand.
GCCATATCCAGGAAACTACCGCCGCTTTGCAAAAGAAACTTCAGCGGCGGCGGATAGGTGTCCCGGCTCAAAGCGCGAAACGATTCGATCCGGCCGAGCTCGCCTTGATCAATTCGTTTCTTGGCTTCGGCATAACCCGGATCGAATCGGCGCATAAAACCGAGTTGTACAGCGGCGCCCTTTTGATCGATCAGATCGACGACTCGTTTCGTCTCTGCCAAATCGAGAGCAATCGGTTTTTCACTGAATACGGCTTTCCCCGCCAAGACAGCAGTTTCGATCAATCGGGCATGCGTATCCGTGGGAGTCACAATAATGACCGCGTCCACCGCCGGATCTAAGATCGCTTCTTCGGTGTTAGCGATTGCCCGGTCCGCACCGCACAGCTCGCGCCCATGCTCCGCCGCCTCCAGAATTGGATCGGCTACGACCCTCACCCGGACACCGTTGACGGCCGCCAGATTGCGCAAATGGGTCTCTCCCATGCGTCCGACACCAAGAAAGGCGACGCCGATCTCCGCTTTCGATTTGGTCATCGAATCTCCTCTAAAGGAACCACTCGCCCTTCTTTAAAGCTGCGAGTTGCTGCGATCCCAATTCGCAAAGCTTCCAGGGCGTCGACCGCTCCTGGTGTAGGTGGGCGGCCTTCTTGCACGCAAGCGAAGAACGACTCGAGTTCCGCTTGAAACGCATCTTTGAATCGATCCATGAAAAAGTAAAAATGGTCTTCCTCGGAGCCTCCCTCCCGATAATGACGTAAGGGGCTTTTGCGTTCGGCGTGAACCACTAGTTTGCCGCGCTCTCCGAATACCTCGGTGATAATGTCGTAGCCGTAGATAGCCCGACGCGAATTCTCGATCACTCCGAGCGCTCCGTTCTTAAACCGCAAAAGGGTAGTTGCGGTATCGACATCACCAAAGTCAGCCGCATCTTTACTGAACCGAACAGCTCCCCAAGCGCACACGGATTCGACTTCACCAACCAGGAACCGAGCCAAATCGATCTCGTGAATCATCTGATCCAAGAAGAGTCCGCCACTGGTCTCCAGGTATTCTCGGGGAGGCGGCGCCGGGTCCCGGCCAACTGATCTGAACTGATCGATGCGTCCGATTAGGTTTCGATCGATCTTGGTCCAAGCTTGCGCATAACCGGAATCAAACCTTCTCTGAAAACCGATCTGGAACGGAATACCGCTGTCATTGACCAGTTTCAGAGCTTTCTTCGTCCGCTCGAGATCCAACGCGACCGGTTTCTCGCAGAACACCGCTTTACCGGCGCGGGCGCCTGCCTCAATGAGATCCGCATGAGAACCGGTGGGCGTACAGATCACAACCGCATCGATCTCTTTCGATTTGAAGACGTCCGCGGTATCGCTGATTGCGGTTGCGCCGGGTGCTTTTGCCGCAATCTGCTGAGCCGCTTCCAGGCGTGCATCGCACACCGTCACTAAAGAAACCTGCGCAGAGCCGATCAAGGTTCTGGCATGTTCTTGTCCAATGCGGCCCGCACCGAGCAACGCAACTCGAATTCGTTTGGTATTCATTCTTTCTTAAAATCTGCTGCGATCCGTTGCGAAACCTGAAGAGCCGAAAGCCCGTATTTATCGAGCAAGAAATCATTCGGCGCAGATTCTCCCCATTTGTCTTCGAGCCCGTAACGGATCACCCGGCGCGGCGAATTGGCTGAGAGCAACTCCGCCACCAATCCACCCAGCCCACCGAAGACGCTGTGCTCTTCCACGGTGAAAATGAGATCGTAAGCTAAACAAGCATCCAGTAAAGCAGCCTCGTTCAAAGGCTTGATCGACGGAATGTGGAGCACGCCAACGTCGATCTGTTGTTTCGCGAGTTCGTTCGCGGCTTCCAGACAACGCACAGACTGCGGACCCGTGGATATAAGCAAGGCATGTTTGCCCTGTCGCAGCCAACGGATTTCACCCACGCTAAATTGATAATCCGCTCCGAACACATCCGAGGCGCCATCGCGAGTGAGGCGCAGATACACGGGCCCGTGATACTCGTTGGCCCACTTGATCATGGCGGCGCACTCATATTGATCAGCAGGTGCCAGCACTGTCATCCCCGGCATGACTCTCATGATCGCCAGGTCTTCAACGTCTTGGTGCGTCTTCCCCGTGAACCCCGTCATCAGCCCGGAGTAAGCAGCTCCGATCTTCACATTGGCATTGGTCTGAGCGACCAACATGCGGATCGGATCGACCGCCCGATGGGTAAAGAAAACGGTAAACGATGAAAGCCAAGGTACGAAGCCGAGCGTGGCCATACCTACCGCAACCCCCACCATGTTTTGTTCGGCAATGCCCATTTCCAGAAAGCGGTCCGGATGTGCAGCCGCGAATTTGTCCGCCTTCGTCGAATTAGCGAGATCACCATCCAAGACCACAATCCGCTGATCCTCTTTCGCCAGCGAAACCAGCGTGTCAGCCCAAGCATCTCTTAATGCCTTCATTTCACGGCCTCCACGATTTGAAGTTCGCGCCGAGCAAGATCGAGTTCGGTCGCGTTGGCAACCTTGGAATGCCACTCGAATTTTCCTTCCGTGAACGATAAGCCTTTCCCCTTAAGAGTCCGGGCTAGGATCATGGTCGGGCGGCCGACCGGCGGTTGAGCTTTGCTTTCCTGAATCGCTGGAAGGATCTCATCGAAACGATGGCCATCGATCAGAACGACACGCCAGCCGAGGTTTGCGAAAATCGTCGCCAGATCCACGTTATTCCACGGATCGCGTCGATCTCCCCGGCCATCACCATCCTGATGCTTTAACCAGCCGAACTGCTGTAACCCGTTCCAATCCAAAATCGCGGTTAAATTTCCCAGCTGATAACGCGGGGCCACATGTAGCGCCTCCCAGACCATACCTTCTTGGAGTTCACCGTCTCCCACCATGACAAAGGTATGAAAACGCTGCTGTTTTCTTTGCGCACCTAACGCGAACCCGAGACCGACAGAAAGCCCCATTCCCAAAGATCCCGTTGAGGTTTCCAGTCCCGGCAATTTGGTCACATCAGGATGACCCTGAAGACGCGAATTGCCTTTATCGAACGTCTTTAATTCTTCGACCGGAAAGAATCCTCTTAGCGCCATCACGGTATAGAGGCCGATGGCGGCATGCCCCTTCGAGAGGATGAAGCGGTCGCGGTCGGGCCAGCCAGGCTCTTCGGGTTTAATGTCCATTCCGCGAAAGAAAAGACTTATAAGAAGGTCCATCGCAGACATCGGTCCGCCGACATGGCCGGCGCCGCTACCCGCGACGGTACTAAGCACGAGCCAGCGGCCGCGCCGAGAAAGCTCTTCGAGTTCAGAGTAGTTAGAATCTGCGTTCATTTAGTAAGCGGTTCGAGATAATTACGATTCTTTGCCGCTACGTTAGTAGGATCGTCAGGCGTTGTGTCCTGTTCGATCACGACCCAACCGGTGTAGCCGGATTGGCGCAGCGAATCGATAACCTCAGGCACCCTGGCGATGCCCTCCCCTAGCGGCGCAAAGATATAAGACTTGAGAGCTTGAGCGAAACTCCAGCCGTTCTGGCGAGACTTCTGCAGAACCTGCGCATCGACGTCCTTGATGTGAACATAACCAACACGGTTACCGTATTTCTCAAGTGCACGCAGAGTATCGCCTCCACCGTAAGCCAGGTGGCCACAATCGAGGCACCAGCTCACTA
>JAFAHI010000506.1 GCA_019237325.1 Verrucomicrobiota bacterium
TCTCCCGCTCCGTTTCCGTATCCACGCTAGCAGTCGCCTCATCCAGCACCAGAATCGGTGGATCCTTCAAAAGCGCCCGCGCGATGGAAAGCCTCTGCTTCTCGCCTACACTGAGTTTGACTCCGCGTTCGCCAACTTTTGAGTCCAATCCTCCCGGGAGTTTCCGCACAAAACCGGTCGCAAACGCTGCAGTTAAAGCTTCTTCCATCTCTGCTTCAGAAGCTTTCGGATTGCCGAAAAGAAGATTCTCGCGGATCGAGCCGTTAAACAAGAAGGTCTCCTGCGTTACGAAACCGACGATCTGGCGCAGCGTCGCTTTTGACAATTGCCGGATCGAGCGTTGGTCCACCAGGATCTCGCCTCCTTCGGCGCCAAGCTCATAGAAGCGAAGCAGGAGACTAACTAGAGTCGATTTACCGGCTCCGGTGTGACCCACCAGCGCGATCATTTGTCCCGGCGAGGCCGATAACGAGATGTTTCGAAGAGCCAGGCGCCCCGGTTCGTAACCAAAGCTAACGTTTCGATATTCGACGGAACCCAATGGGTTAAAATCTGGATCCGGCGCAGATGTTTCCTCGCGGGGCTGATCCAATATCTCGTACAAGCGATCGGCCGCCGCCCTGCTGCTCTGCAACATTTGATTCAAATTGTGGAGCCGGCTGACGGGCTCATAAAGGAAGCGCACAAGAATCAGGCTGCCTACCAATTCCCCTACGCCCATCTGCCCATGTAAAACGGCGTTTCCGCCAAATCCGGTGACAATCACAAGTCCGCATCCGGCAAAAAACTCCATAGCGGGATCATAGATTGCCCAGGCTTTCATCACCACGAGAGTCGCATCTTTGAGCTTAGCGCCTGCCCTGTCGAAACGTCCGTGCTCCGCCTCTTCTCGGGCGTAGGCCTTGATCTGCCGAACACCAGCCAAGTTGTCGTGCAATAAGGCATTCATGGCCGAGGCCGCTTTCCTTTGACCGGCGTAACGGGACTTGGCCGTCAGCGTGTACCAGACAGCTCCCGCAACCAAAAAGGGGACCGGCGTCAAAGCCAAAAGACCCAACCATGGCTCCGTAGCAATCAGCATGGCGGCCACAATGATGATTTGCAGCAGCGCTACGCTGCCTTGCTCAATTCCGTCGATTAGGACTCTTTCGACCGCGTTAACATCCTCAAGAACCCGCGTCATAATGTCCCCGGTCGCTTGTTGATCGAACCAAGAGAGAGGTAGTCTTTGAATGTGGTTATACAGATCGCTTCTCAGATCGAAAATAACGCGTTGTTCGAATGTATTATTGAGGAGAATCCGCAGACCATTGGCCAAGTTCTGCAGCGCAAAAGCACCCAATGCCGCCAGAGCCAAAGGCAGGATCAATTCCGGGTGATTCCCGCGCACACCGTCATCGATGATCCGTTGGGTCACGCCGGGAAAGACCACCACCGTGATGGTCGCAAGAATCGCAAACCCGAGGTTCCCAGACCCTAACCACGGGTATCGACGCAAATATTGGAAAACACGAAAGATCGTCGGCATTCGAACTATTTCTTTAGCCTGCATCCATAAAAAATGCGCATGTAATTTTTTGAAGGGGGCGGGCCTTGGCCGATCCTTCGGCCTCGCAAGCGAGGCAGCGCTCCACGAGTGTCGCCTCTTTCACCTTTTACTTTTCACTTTTCACCTTTCGCTTTTCCGACCTCTGGCTCCTCGATTGTCCGCCATTCTCCTGGATTCAAATCCCCCAAGGTTAAGCCGGCGATTCGAACCCGGATCAGGCGCAGCGTGGGATACCCGACGGCAGCGGTCATTCGGCGAACCTGCCGGTTCTTCCCCTCCTTCAACGCGATGCTCAACCAGCTATCCGGAACAGTCTTTCGATAGCGGATGGGAGGATCTCTAGGCCAAATCGGCGGCGCCGGATCAAGCCGGCTGACCCGGCACGGCAACGTTCTTCGCCCCTGGATCAAAACTCCGGTTTCCAACCGGCGAAGGTCTTCCCTGCCCGGCGAGCCTTCCACTTGGACCCAGTATTCCCGCTCATGGCCTCGCTCAGGCGCCAAAATCCGCGCATTCCATCGGGCCTCGTCACTCAGCAATAAGAGCCCCTCCGAGTCCCCATCCAATCTGCCAATCGGATAAACAGCAGGCGGAAAACCGAACCCGGCCAAAGTTGGTCGGTTTGATCCGTCCGGCGTAAATTGCGAGATTACGCCAAACGGCTTGTGGAAGGCAATCAACACGGATGAAAGGAGTTCGAGAAGTTCGAAGAGTTCAAGAATGAAGTCTCCTTTCGCTTCGACGCGACCCCGGGACACTGCGGGAAGTTCAAAGCCACTGATTACTGTGGTATTGATTACTGGTCACTAGTTACTACCGATTGCTCAGGCAAGACATGGACATTGCATTACCGATTTTCGAGCTCGAGGACAGGATCGTCGAAGCTCTGGCCAAAACTCCTCGATTGATCCTGCAAGCGCCTACCGGCTCGGGTAAATCGACGCAGGTACCTCAGATCCTCCTCGACCACGGCCTATCCGGCGACGGCCAAATCGTCGTGCTTCAGCCGAGACGGTTGCCGACCCGCTTGCTTGCCGCTCGAATCGCGGAAGAACGCGGCGCGATCCTAGGCGAAGAGGTGGGCTACCAGATCCGTTTGGATAATGTTGCTTCATCAGCAACCAGGATCCGTTTTGTTACAGAGGGCGTCTTACTCCGTCAGATGGTGAGTAATCCCCGGCTGGCCGGAATCTCGGTCATCATCTTTGACGAGTTTCACGAGCGCCATCTTTACAGCGACATTGCACTTGCCCGGGCTCTTGAGATCCAGGAGAGCTATCGGCCGGATCTAAAGCTGGTAGTGATGTCAGCCACGCTCGAGACCGTACAGCTGCAAGCTTACCTCAATCCCTGCACTCTTCTGACGTCGGCCGGACGCACATTCCCGGTCGAGATTGAATACCTTAAACGTCAGGTGGTGGACGAACCGCCATGGGAACTTGCCGTCGACGCCCTCCAACAAGCCGACGAAGATG
>JAFAHI010000614.1 GCA_019237325.1 Verrucomicrobiota bacterium
CGAAAGTATTCGGCCAGCCCATGGAATGGTAATCTAGAAGCTTTTTTCATTTTCGGGATTGTCGACAATGGTGGGTGGCCTTTTGAAGAGCTGCCACCGAAAATGGTGGCATGGATGCGGGAAAGAAGAAGCTGAGATCGCTCAACAAGCGCCACACGCAGGCGTTAGAGATCGAACTGCTGCGAAAGGAACTGGCGGAAGAGAAAGACGCTAGACGGGCACTAGAAGCCAAAGTAGAGAGCCTGCTACAAGGGCTGAAAGACACAAGAGATATGTATCAGCGGGAGGTCAACCGCCTGCAGGTCGAGAATAGGGATCTAAAGGAGAAGCTGGAAAAGGCCGAAAAGACGATCGAGTGGTTTCGCAAGCAGAAGTTTGGCGGCACTGACGAACCGCTACCGGAAGGCTGCGTAATCGAACTGGAATTCAATGAGCCCGGTAGCAGCAAGGCTAACGAACCTAGCGCTAAGGAACTGAATGAACCGGACTGCGATAAGTTGAACGATCGAAAGAGTATTCGATCCAATGAGCCGGGAGCGAGGGAAGCAAATGAGCCGAAAGCCGAGGGTAGGCCAAAAGGACAGCAAGCGGGCAGTTCCGGACATGGGAGAACAAACCGAGATAACGTGCCGGTTTCAGAGACTGTAAAGCTGGAAATTCCCGGTGGTTGCTGCTGCAAAAAGTGCGGAAAGAAATACAGAGCGCTGCCGGAGACGGACAATTCGGAACTCGCGGAACTGCTTGTCTGGGTGCACAGGATACTGTATGAAAGAGTGAGATACGCGCCGCAATGCCAATGCGAAGGAAACAAGATCGAAACGGCACCGCCACCGCCAAGGTTGTATCCGCGTACTACAATAGGCAATTCGCTCTGGGTGTATCTTTCAGTACAAAAGTTCCTGCATGGAGTCCCAACTAATCGAACCCTAAAAGGCTTGTCACTGGCGGGATTGCCACTGGCCCATGGGACGATTGTTGGTGGATTCAAAATAATTGAGGAGCTGCTGACGCCACTCTACGAAGCGATCCGCGAGCATTGTCAGGGCGGAGACTTTTGGAATGCAGACGAAACAACCTGGCGAGTATTTGATGCTGAGAAGATTCAGTGGTGGTTGTGGCTGATTGCTTCGACCGACTGTGCAGTCTACATACTGGACCAAAGTCGCTCGCAGGACATACCACAAGAGTTCTTCGGCGGAGCGGTGGGCACGCTAATGACGGATCGGCTGGCATCGTACAAGTCTTTACCAGAAGCAATTAAGAAGGCGTGGTGCTGGATTCATCAGCGTCGAGATATCTACAAACTGTATCTCGGAGTTCCCGCGTTAAAGAACTGGGCGCAAGACTGGCTGGTAGCGATTGCAGAATTGTTTGTATTAGAGAACGAAAGACATGTGTTGTGGCGGCTAGGGCGCGCTGTTGGCACTGTTTGGGAAACAGCGCAAAAGCGCCTAGAAGATCATGTGCAGGCTCTCAAAGAGCGGTGGGAGAACGAGTTGCGGCTGCCTAAGCTGCACAAGATGCAGAAACAAGCCCTCAACAGTTTTAAGAGGCACTGGGACGGGTTAACTGTTTTTCTTGCCGATCCGCGAGTCCCGCTGCACAATAACCGCGCCGAACGTCTCGTCCGCGGCGCAGTGGTTTTAAGAAAGAACAGCTTCGGCAGCGGTTCTCAATGGTCCGGCAACCTGACAGCTAAGTTACTGACATTGTTTCAAACCTGGTTAATTAATGAGCTAAACCCGGACGAACTGCTGTTGGACTACTTCAACGTTTGTTCTAAGACGCCCGGAAAGCCACCTCCCGATATCACAGATTTCCTCCCCTGGTCGATGTCCGACGAGCGCAAACGACAATTTGCATTGCCGCCTGGATATCAAAAACCTGGGTAACGATTTCTTCAAAAATATGAGACCGAAAATGACCAAAAGTGCCTAAAGTTGGGCGCTTAAGCCTCTTCGTCTTCTACTAGGGTATACCGAAGACTTACAATTTTTTTAGAAAACCGTTGGAAGCAACCTGCCAGGCGCTTCCAACGGTTGCGGCCGAACTGCCGAAAGAGGGAGTTCTACTTCAGAAGCGGTACGGCGATCGGGCCGGAGACGCCGATGATCCAGCAAAGAAGGACTGCCAGACCGATGTAAGCCACGGTCATGAGCAGCCTTTGCCACCATGCTGTCTGGTAGTACAGCCGGTTGATGAGCTGAACCTCCAGCGGCTTCACCTTTGCAGTCGCGACCAGCACGGTGAAGGTGTTGCCTGGCATTCCTTGCGGTTCCTGATTGGCAGGGGCATTGTCAGCGGCTGGCGCCGGGGCTTCGTTGGCATTGGTGGGCTCCGCTGAGGCTTCTGCGCCGCCATCCTCGGGTTCCACAGTTATGACAACGCTGGCTTTGTTGTCCGGCTGCGAATCGCCGGCGTCTGCCTGAGGAGCCGGCCCACTCTCAATCCGCGCTACCCTCGCTTGTTTGAAAACCAGTGAGAACCAGCTCCAGCGGTGCTTGACCAGCGCGTCGGCGATGAAGTCCAGCTCGGCCCTTGTCTCTTGAGCATCAAGAGCAGTGCCGAGATGGGCCCGGCACCGCTTCTCGATCAGAGCCAGCAGTCCGGCTTTACTGGCGCCCGCGTCGAGCGGGACGGACAAGAGAATGCGTTTGATCCGCCAGCTATACAGCATTTGCTTCAGGCACATGTAGATTGGCCATAATGCCAGCAAACTGACGATTGTGTCCGTGCCGCTGCTCTTGCCGATTGCCTGGTCATGTAGTTCGCGGATGTAGTAACCGTGCAGTGCGCAGGCGGACATACCGAGGACCACTAGCAGCCAGCCCCACCAGGGAATGCTGAACGTCTGGCGGTGCAGTTCCATGACGGCCATGAACAGGAGCAGGACGGCGACAACGCCACCGCTCGTGAAGGCAAGGACTGCCAGTGCCACCAGACCAATGAACCAGAACCCCCGCCAGATGGCGGCAGTCACGTGTCCACCGTCCATCGGAGACATTGGCAGCAGGTTGAACAGGTTCATGCCTGCCGTGAAAAGCGCCACCAGCGCCAGCGCTGGGTAGCCCGTCAACCAGTAGCAGACCAGGACGACTAACGCAGCCGCTGTTCCGAACACCGGTCCTCCGATGCCGCAGACAGCTTCAGCGTATGCGGACCTTGGTTGTCCGCGCATGTTGATAAGGGCGCCCACAAAAGGCAGGAAGATTGGCATCGAAACTTTGATGCCGTAGTAGCGGAATGCCACCATGTGACCCAGCTCGTGAATGGCTAGAGTCACGGCGATGAGAACCCCCGGTACCCAGCCGGTGTTGGTTAACCAGCCGAATGTTATCCCGGTTGCCACCATCGACGCCAGCATGACGG
>JAFAHI010000059.1 GCA_019237325.1 Verrucomicrobiota bacterium
AGGCAGATAGAACTAGCAACGAAACCGTTCCGTGTTTCATGGATTTGGGGGATTAATAGAAGCGGCGTAAGTATCTGCCTGAACGTTTTCTCGTCAAGTCGAGGCTAATATCACCACAAAGACACAAAGGACACGAAGGTTGGAAGCGAAGGGAAACGAGAATAAATTCTTTAGTAAAGATCGAGTCCGTTGCGAAACGCCTGACGTGCTTTGGGATCCTGACCCCAGCAAATTTATTTTTTACCTCTTTCTGCTTCCGATCTCCGTGTCCTTTGTGTCTTTGCGGTGATAATTTACTTCAGCCCCCGATGAAAGTCCCGCAAAACTGCATTGGCTGCGTGAAATCCGCACATTCCGTGGACACCACCACCAGGCGGGGTTGATGAGGAACAAAGATAGACGCCTTTCTTTGCCGTCCGATAGGGGACTGCGCTAAGCGTGGGCCGGGCGATCAATTGCCAGAGATGGTTAGCCCCACCGGTTATGGTGCCTCCGACCAAATTCGGGTTCATGGTTTCCAGTTGGGCCGGTGCGCTGACGCGCCGCCCCATGATGCGCTTGGCAAATCCCGGTGCGAAACAGTCGATTCGTCTTTCGATCACTTCCGTCAGGTCGTGGTCTGAGCCGAACGGAACGTGTGTGTAGGCCCAGAGTATGTGCCGGTCGGCTGGCGCCCGGGTTGAATCCCACAAGGTTGGCTGGCTAAGCAAAAGGAAAGGTTGGGCCGCCTGCTGCCCGGAAACTATCTTTGACTCGGCCAACGCCACTTCCCCGAATGTTCCCCCCAGATGGACCGTACCCGCGTTGTGGCATTCTTCATGGATCCAGGGAACGCCTCCATCTAGAGCGTAGTCAATTTTGAAAACGGCAGGTCCGTACTTGAACCTTTCCAGCCTCTTTTGATAGCTGCTCGGTAGTCGCTCGATTTGGATGAGTTGCCGGGGAGTAATGTCATAGAGCACCGCCCGAGTTTTCGGTAACTCTCGAAAACTTTTGATCGACATCCGGGTTTCGATCTTCCCACCGAGCGACAACAAATAATGCGCCAAGGCTTGAGTTATCGACCCAGCGCCACCCTTTGGAATTGGCCACCCGACCGCGTGAGCCAACAAGCCAAGCATCAGGACGAAAGAGGCTGAGCCCGGGGCGCTTAAAGACAAGAAGGAGTGTGCTCCCAGACCTGCCAATAAAGCTTTAGTCGTTTGCCCCGAGAAGCGTCGGACCAATTGCTCCACCGAAAGGAGCGCCAGGAGGCCGAATTGAGCCATTCGTAAGGGATGTTTGGGCGGATGGATTATTGGCTGGAGAAACTCTTGCAGGACGCTTTGCCAGTTCGTAACCAGCGGTCCAAACAGCGCGTTATAACGGTCAGCGTCGCGTCCAAGGAGCGGTGCAGTTTTTTCGAGCGACTGATAAAGAGTCGCAACGCGGGTTTTATCGATCGGATGTGCGAGTGGGATCGTCGGATGGAGCCAGCTCAAACCGTGCTCCTCAAGGGGTAGAGATGAAAAGAACGGCGAACCTAGCGCGAGTGGATGAACCGCGGAACCAACGTCGTGGCAGAACCCAGGTAAAGTGAGCTCTTCGGTGCGGCAAGCGCCCCCAACCTTAGGACTCTGTTCCAAGACCAAAGTAGAAAATCCTTGCTGAGCGATTCGAATGGCGGCGGCCAAACCGTTCGGTCCTGCACCCACTACGACCGCGTCGTACTCATGGTTAGCCGGCATGCTGTTTTACAGAAGTCAACGAACAGAATGCCCGGGAACCTGGACAAGGCAAGGCTGGACCGATTGAAGATGGATCCAATAGAGCGCGTCTAAACGAACTGAGAGTGGGATAGTTATCCCCAAAGATCAAGGCCCCAGGGACGGAGCCAGGTTGAAATAATTGGAGAGGATCTAATGAAAATCGCCCGATGTGTTATCGCCGGTATCGGAGTCGGCCTTTGCTTGTGCACGATCGCAAAAGGTGACGACGATCAATTTTCTAACACCGGGACCGTCAGAGGTCCTGTAGTCATCAAGCGAATCATAGTGGTCAGGAGTCATGGGGCACGAATGATCTATGTTAGGCCAGCCTACCCTCCGGTCCATGCCTCTCTGCCTGTCAATCGATCACGCTATTCGGCCACGGGAGCGCAAGGCCATCGGCACAACGTCGAAATAAACGATTCCACAGACACCGACAATCATGGATCAAAAACGGTGAAGAGCGAGCATAGCGTCGACACAAATCAGTCGAAGCAGGAAGCGGATAAAGACAATAAGTCGGCAGACCGTAAATCCGAGGCCAAACAAGCCGAAGCAAAGAAGCCTGAGACAAAACAGGCCGAGGCGAATCAATCAGAGGATGCTGGAGCCTTGGACCGATTGGCAGTTCAGGCGCAAAAAGAGGAGGCGGTCCAACCTGCGGAGCCGGGTGGCATCCAGTCTTGGTAAGGGGCTTGCCGCGGGGATTAACTGTCGGCTAGGGCTGACCGACGCTTTGTACGAACGTCGCTCCTCTCCTGGACGTAAAAGATTTAATCAGACTCCGACCCTTAGCTAAAGTACTGCTAAGCCAGGCCATAACTGCAAACTCTCGTGCTCGTTTGGACGCCAGCTCCGACAAGAACTCAAGCAGCATTAAATCAAAAGTCTCAGGGTTATCCAAGTTAGCGAGATGGCCAGCCTTGGGGATAATTCGATAATCGGCGCCCGGATAGGATTGCTGCAATATTTTGGCATGCCGAAGGATAAACGGAGAATCGCTTTCTCCATTGAGAATCAGGGCCGGAACCTTTGGGCGGTAAAGCGGAGAACTGTCAAACTTCCGAAGAGCGGTAACGATCTTGACGACTTCCTGTGGTGTAACCATCCCGACCGCATTCGAAACAAAATCGACGCTTTTATCAGCCTGAGCTACCCAGCTATGGTCTCCGAAGCATTGGTTGATCAAATGGGTGAATCGGCGGAACTCCGGGACCCCTAGCAACATCGCTGTCGGAGTGACCAACCCGATGGCTTGGTTCAAAATTCTGTCCGTTAAATAGTGGCAGGTTGATACTCCAGTATCGCAAAGCACCAGAGCCCGAACTCGCTCCGGGTATTTTGCAGCAAAGCTTTGGGCGATCATCCCGCCTATGGAAAGGCCGCACAAGATTGGTCTATGCAGCTCTAATGCGTCCAGGATCGCAGCAAGATCATCGGCAAACGTGCCGACTGTATAGCGTTTCAGGTCGGTCGGGTCGCTGCGGCCATGTCCGCGTAGATCGTAAGCGACACATTCAAATAAATCTGAGAAGGTCTCGATTTGTTGCGTCCAGAGACCCGAGTTCAAGAGAGCGCCGTGGATAAACACAAGCGGAACGCCTGTGCCTTGGGTCTGAACATATGTTCTTCCCGGTCTAGTTTCGACGAAAAAGCTCTCCATAGTTATTACCCTGACTAACCCTCCTTACATTAACCGATTTGTAAGCGAAACACAACACCGCCGAGTGATCCCGATATCGGGACTCGTTCAATCAACCGGAACTTGATAACCGTTGGCTAAACGGTTCGTTTCATTAGCCATTGCTATCACGGCTAACAATTCGCCAAACGCTTGCGGAGAAAGGCCTTTTTTAGTGGCTGCCTTCGTATGCGAAAGAATGCAGTACTCACAATTATTCGTAACACTGACGGCTATATAAATTAGTTCTTTAGTCAACGGATCTAGTTCACCGGGTGACATTACTTCTTTCAAGCTATCCCAAGTTCGCCGGAGGGTGGCTGGATGGTTTGCCAGCGCCTTCCAAAAGTTGTTGACTTTGTCGATCTTGCGAGTCGCCATGATGTCATCATAGACTTGGCGGACTTCGTCTGAGGCATCCTCATATTCAATCAAGCGAGTTGGATACATACTTGCTGGTTCCTTTTGCAAAGCGAGAATTCCGGGTAGGCGGACCTCGCATTATTAATAACGGATTTTAATCAAATCGAAATCGAAAATGCACTGACAGCCAAAATGCGGGGTGTTATCTGGTTGTGGTATGCAAGACTTGATCCGTTATCTATTGTCAAGTTAGGCGCTATTCCACAGCCAATTTTAGCGGCAGTTGTTTTAATGTCAGAATTACACAAGGCTGGACATACAAAGTCGGGCGAACAGGCGGCTAGCGATTGTGTTGATATTGAACATCTGATAGGGCAGCATCCCTATTACGCCAGTCGTTGTAAGACTAAAGAGTAAGCTTTGGCAACGCTTGCACAGTTCCGGAACGCGCCGGATCTTGCGAGCATGAGTGCGACAACGCCGGCGACACCAAAGTTCCAGCACGTGATGATCATTTTTCCTCCAGGCGAGGAAAAGCTTTTGCGGACGTTTTATGTCGAGGTGATGGGATTTCGGGAAAAGGCGGTTCCAAAAGTTGTTAAACCTCTAGGTTGGATCTGGTTTTATACCGGAGAAGAAGGCGTCGAACTCCATTGCGTTCCGGATGCCCGACCAGTCCCAGTAGATTGGTCTCCGCACTTCTGCATCGAAGTGAACGATTTGGACGATTATCGGGCCAGACTCAAAACCGGCGGTTACCAGATCATCGAGGCGAGGGCGTTACCATTTCGTCGCCGTTTTTTTACACGGGATCCGTTCAACAATCTGATCGAAATCGTGCACGTAGAGGGAGATTATATCGCGGCTGGGGAATGAGTGAGAAGTGGGAGGTGCGACACCCGTGGCCATCCCTTCGGCCTCGCAAGCGAGGCAACGCTCCACAGGCGTCGCCACCGATCACATAATGATTCGCTCCCAAAGACCGCCGTACACGAAATTACGCACCATCTCTTGAGAATAGAAATGGTACGGGAACCCGAGTTCGATCTTGCTGGCATCGTCCAATAGCGCCAGTTGGTCTGGGGTGAGGGAAAGAGTCAGACTGGCGATGTTGTCCTCAAGTTGAGTTAGCTTGCGAGCTCCGATAATGGAAATGACAGGGACAACGCGATGCCGCAGCCAAGCCAAGGCGATTTGCGCTTTGCTGCGTCCGGTCTGTTTACTGACGTTCTGAAGAGCATCAACGATACGGGCAGCCCGGGTTTGCTCGGGTAACCATTGTTTCATCATTTCGGTGGAATAACGCGAATCGGCCGCTTCGCCCGAGGCATATTTGCCAGTTAAAACTCCACCCGCCAGTGGGGACCAAGCCGTCACCGTGAGTCCAAGAGCTTTGGCCGCTGGAATCAGCTCGCGTTCGACCGTGCGCTCGATCAGCGAGTACTCGATTTGCAACCCAACGAAGGGCGACCAACCACGGAACTCGGCCATCGTA
>JAFAHI010000713.1 GCA_019237325.1 Verrucomicrobiota bacterium
AATTTTTGAGCCTAAGTTGTAAGTGTCTTATTTACAGCAGATTAGTAAAATCGCATCGCCTTAAGATTCGTAATATCGCAATCGAAATACCACAATCTCGTGCAAATTGCATTAGCAGCAAAGCCGAGTTATTCGAGCGGCCATCATGATGGGGCCAGCGGCTCTTTATTGATAGAGAAAGGCGCCGGAACCGAAAAATGACAGATGACAGATTGAGGGGTGAGCTCGCCGAGTCCCCTGGAGGGGAGCCGCTTTTGACCCTGACAAACCGCTGGCATGATCGCGCGGAAAATCATGGCACTACTTAACGTGGTGTAGCAGGCGGCTCCCGGAAACGGCTCTACGGGTGAATAACCCACAACGTGTCGAATCCGCCGGACCAACCAAAACGCTACACGGGATGGCAAAATCAGGGGACGTTCGCGGGAGCCGCCTGCCAACACATCTCACTTTAGCAAACGCTAAGCTTGATGAATGCGGGTTCAATGCGGGCCATATTGTGAAGCGGCTCCCCTCCAGGCGCTGGGCGGCCTCGCACCCCCATCTGTCATTTGTCATCTGCCATTTGTCATTTCTTCCCGCTCACTCCTTCAACGTCTTGTCGATCCATTCTGCGGTTTGGGAGAACACGCTTTGGACTTGGACATTAATCGGTTCGCCTTCGCGGCTCGTGCCTTCGGGCAAGGTCACGTGAACGCGTACTCTCACTTCACCAATCTGAAGAACATGATCTCCTTTAAGAATGGCTTCTTGGCCCGGAGCTACAACTTGACTATCCACGCGAACGATAGATCCGGGGTCAGGCGACACATGCGCAACCCAGTGACCGCCGGCGTTTTGGAAGCGGACGGGTCGGGCGGCGACACCAGGCAAGTCCGAAAACAATTCAGGCCCTAACGATCCTTCAGTACCAAGGGTATCGCCGTCGGTGCAAGCGAACACGCGATTGCCGACAATGATATCAAGTTGAGCGGTCTCGGCGGGGGTTCTCTGTGGCAGCGGCACCGCCGGAAGGCTCAGTCTGAATTTGCCGCCATAGGATTCAAAGATTTCCCGAAAGCCAATGACTCCGAATGTTTCTTGGATTTCAGCGCTGGGATTTAGGATAGCAAGAGTCCCACCTCTCGCTCGGACCCGCTTAGCCATCGACAATAGGGAACGGAGTACGGCACTGGCGATATAGGAAACGCCGGAAAATTCGATCGCCAAATCAGCCACTCCTTTTGTCAGTAACCGTTCAACCCAAAGGCCTAACTCTCGATTGAATTGTCCGGCGGCTTCATCATCAAGACGCCGGCTAAACACCAGAACTGGTTTACCTTCAACAATTTCAACCGCAACTTCCATAAGCTCGTACGAGTCGCAAACGTAGCGAAAAATCAGTGTAAAGCAGATCCATTTTTTACACTTGTTTAGATCGGAAGCTTCTGCCAAAACGGCGATGACGTACGGGACCTGACCTTCGCTTTTACCACCTGCTATGAAATCGTTCCATTGTCGCCGGATGCTTAATGGTTTGCGCTGCAGTTTCTTAGCAATTGCGTTTTTGATCGGCTTACAAGTGATGTTAGTACAAGCCGGGGACGCTCAATCCACGCCGGCGATACCCGAAGCGCAACCGTCTCCCACACCGACCTCGCCTAGACCAGAGGAACTTCCTCAACACCACGGAACGCGGAACGAGATTCAGCCTTTGATACCGCCGGGTCAATTACCTTCGCCGACTCCGTCGCCCGCTCCAGGCGCCAGTCCGGGGAACAACCAGGTAGTCGGTGGGATCACTGACCAACAAGCGGCTGAGTTCGATAAAAAGTTTGAAGCGGCTTTGGCCCTAAACGAACTCATCCCACCGGGTCTGTTTCCTCTCCGTTTGTTAGATGCGGTTCGCATTGCGTTGTCCAAGAACAAAGACTTGCGTCTATCGATCGAAGACACGCAATCAGCGCGGGGCAACCTCAAGGGTAGAGCGGGAGTTTTTGACCTAACCGCATCTGCCCTCGCAAATTACTCATACACGGTTCCGGCGGTGGGCACCAATACCGCGCTAAACAACACGAACCAGGTGCTAAACAATGCCCTTCCCCAGATTCTCCAATCGGCCGGTATCCCGGTTAGTGCAGCGACCGTTGCACAGGCCGTAAATCAGGCAACTTCACAACAGCAAACCAAACCGGTTTCGACTTTAATAACCGACCTCTCGCTAACGAAGGAATTCCGCAATGGTGTGATGCTCGGGGTCACTTACGAGCCGCAGTGGACGGACCAAGGCGGTAACTTGAAATACCCACCAACTAGCAACGTCATCTTGCTCACCGCCACCGTGCCGCTTTGGAAAAAGGCAGGGACTCTCTACAACGACGCCGACGAAATCAACGCCCGCCTCAGCTACGAAGGCACCTTACAAACGCTGCGAAACGATGCCCAAAAAGCGGCTCTGAATACTGCGCAGGCCTACTGGGCGCTGGTCGCGGCTCTGGACAAATTTGCTTTGCAGGATCGGGCATTTCGGGTCGACTCAATCCTCGCGCAGTTGTCGGAAGAAATGGCCGAGGGAGGCGGTGTCGCCTACAGCGAAGTCACGTTAGCTCGAGGCCGCGAATCTCAGGCTTTTGCTCAGCGGGTGCAAGCTTTGGTCTCGGTCTATTCCGCAGCGAAAACGCTTGGGGTCACGATCGGTCTACGAGCCAGCGAGCTTAAGAAACTCCCGTTTGCCATACAACAATTCCCGACAGTCAAACCGCGCGACGTCGGTTCACTGAATACAGACAACTTGGTAGACGCTGCTCTGGCCAGGCGGCAAGACCGGGCGGCAGCGCTTAACACCATCAAGGCGAAGGAGGTAATGTTGGACAAGGCGAAAATGGATCTCTACCCCTCGCCCCAACTAACCGGTACCATTGGCAGCACGATTAACAATGAGAAAATCTCGTTGTTCGAGGCGCCTGAACGCGGAACCAGAGTCGGTTTAGATGCGTCGATGCTGGTCATGTGGGCCTGGCCATTTGCCAACAATGCGGCGGAAGGTGCGGTTATGAGTGCGCAGTCGGACGTGAATACCGCCCTGATAAACATGGAAGATCTTTCCAGTAATATCGCGGCCAATGTGACCTCAAGCGCAGACACGTTGCAGGAGCTAGCGCGGGACGTCGAGTCCCAACAGAAAGCGGTGGTCGATTTCACAAAATCATTTGATGATATGCGCGAAAAATTTCGACGCGGAGCAACCACGATGTTCGAGACGATTCAATCGGAGGAGCAGCTAACCACGGCGCAATCTGAATTGGTCGACTTTCAGTTGGCTTTGGCAAATGCCGTGGTTCAACTCCGTTACGAGACTTCGACCCTACTATCGAGCGAGACGGTGATTCGCACACCCGGCTTTCCCAACGGGCTAGAACGCACTACTATCTCAGAAAAGGCTTTTGAAACCGTCCCCGATATCAAGAACCCGGTTGGTCCCGTTCTGAAGGATCGGAACTATGAGCCAGACATCAAACACATCTCAGGTCGCCCCCCATGGCAACACTAAGAATGGCTCTCCTGAGCGAAGCATTTTCAGAAAAGCGGCTCTTGAGCGGCTCTCCTCTCCGGAACAACTCGATTACTTGATGTCGATTACATCGCCGGCCGGCTGGCTGGCGATATCGGCGATTGGCGTCATTCTGTTCTTGATCGTGCTCTGGGGATTTCTCGGACGAGTTCCGGACAAAGTTTCGGGTAGCGGCATTCTAATCCGGGGCGGCGCCGTTTATGACGTCGCCGCTGCCAACGACGGTTTTGTAACCCAGGTTCTGGTAAAACCGGGGGATGAAGTAACCTCCGGCCAGATAGTCGCCACCATGAGCCAGAGCGAGCTGGATCTTAAAATCAAGACGACCGAGCTCGAGCTCAAAGGACTGCAGACGCAAGACGCCGACATGACTCAGCGGGAGACCAAAAGCGATTCCGCCGCTATTGCTGATTACGAGAAAGAGGGAAAGGCCTTAGAAGATGCGGAGAAAAGTTATCGCGTCCAGATTGAAGCCGACCAGACCGAGTACAATAACCAATCGAGTCTACTCCAAAAAGGGTTAACTACCCCAGCCAACGTTAACAAAGCTCGAGATAATCTTTATGCGGTCCAGCTGCAACTAGCAGACACTCAGGTCAAAGAAAGTGAGATTAAGACCAGCGAGATCAAGCTGGCTAGAGAAACGCAGACCTCACGCAACGAACGAGCCAAGGAAATTAACAAGACCAGTTTGGACTTACAGCAATATCGGGAGGAGCGGGAGTCGGGTACAAAAGTAATCTGCCGGTACAGCGGACGCGTAATTGAGAAGCTCGTAGAAAGAGGTTCTCCGGTTAGCTCTAAGGATCGGATTATCACGGTGGAGGCAGAAGATGCCCCGATGCAAGCCGTGATCTATGTTCCTGGAGGAGAGGGTAAGAAAGTAGTAGAAGGCCAGGAAATTCAGGTTTCACCGTCAACGGTTAAAGCGGAGGAATACGGATTCATCCTTGGCAAAGTCACGAGCGTTTCTTACTTCCCGAGCACGCCTGAGGGCATGAAGGTGGTTCTAAGAAACGAGGAGCTGGTTAAGGAACTTTCATCCAAGGGAGCGCCGATTGAAGTCACCGCATTGCTCACCAAGGATTCAACGACGAAAAGCGGTTACAGGTGGTCTTCTTCTCAAGGTCCGCCCACCGGGATATTCAGCGGTACTCAGGCCACGGCATCAATTGTGGTCGATCGCAAACCACCCGTCGAGTTTGTGATCCCGAAGATTAAAGAAATCCTGGGAATTAAGAATTAAATGAGTACCCCTGCTGTTTCGTCAGAAGAAGCACTACCAGGTAGGGTACCCACCCCGACGCTCCTGCAGATGGAGGCAGTTGAGTGCGGCGCTGCCGCTCTGGGAATCATTCTTCGGCACAACAATCTTTGGCTTCCGCTGGAGCACCTCCGGCTTGAGTGCGGCGTCGGCCGGGACGGTAGTAAGGCGAGTAATTTGCTAAAAGCAGCGCGCCGTTTCGGAATGGACGGCAAAGGTATCCGCTGCGAGTTGGACGCACTATTACGACTGAAGCCGCCCGTAATCCTCTATTGGAACTTTAACCATTTCCTGGTCTACGAGGGCGTGAGTGACGGGATGGTGTATCTCAACGACCCCGCGACCGGACCGCGGCGAGTTACGATGGAAGAACTCGAGGCCTCTTTCACCGGCGTAGTGTTAGTCGTTGAGCCCGGGCCTAACTTTACTGCGGGCGGAGAGAAGCCCAGTCTGGCGGCAGCGTTGCGCCGCCGGGTCTCCGGTTTTGAAATTGGTCTCGCCTTCGCGCTTCTGACCGGATTGCTCATCATCATTCCGAATATCGTGAATCCGGCGTTTACCCGGGTATTCATCGATGAGTATCTGGTTGGCGATAAGCAAGACATTCTGCGGCCACTGCTCTCGACCATGGCGGTCTCGATCTTGTTCATGATTCTGCTGATTTCGCTGCAGAGACATTTTCTACTCCGCCTGGAAACGAAGCTGGCCCTAACCACATCGGCCAAATTTTTCACTCACGTCATCCAGCTGCCGATGGAGTTTTTCTCCCAGCGTTACGCTGGAGAAATCGGATCGCGCGTACTGATCAATGACAAGGTCGCAAAGGTGTTGTCCGATAAAATGGTCACCACCGCCCTGGACATGATGGCGCTCATCTTTTTCGCCATCGTCATGATCCAATACGATCTCTGGCTCACTCTGGCCTGTGTCTTCTTCGCGCTCTTTAACATCATCGGGGTAAAGATCATTCAACGCCCTCGTGTTGATGCGAGTTTCCGCGTCTTACAAGAGCGCGGCAAAATGATGGGTACCTCGATGAATGGGGTCCAAATGATCGAGACGCTGAAAGCAACCGGAGGTGAGAACGAGTTTTTTTCGCGTTGGGGAGGTTACCAGGCCAAAACGATCTCTGCCGAACAAGAGATGGACTTTTACGGCCAAACACTTTCAGCCGTCCCGCCTTTTACTAAAGCGCTTATCTCGGCCACGATTCTGGGGCTCGGCGGATGGCGAGTCATGGACGGCCATTTGACGATCGGACTACTCGTCGCTTTTCAATCGTTGATGGACGGTTTTACTAAGCCGATCACTTCGTTTGTCACCTTCGGCAATGCCTTACAGGAGACGGGCTCTGATCTGAATCGTTTGGACGATGTTTTAAGATACGAAAGTGACCCCGCCTATCGCCAGACGGAAAGCGATCCCCGTTTCAACTCCACGATTAAGCTGAGCGGCCTCCTTGAAGTCCGCAATCTGACCTTTGGCTTTAATCCGTTAGCCCCGCCTTTGATTGACAATCTCAGTTTTACCGTCCGGCCTGGGCAACGCGTCGCGCTGGTCGGCGGTAGTGGTAGCGGCAAATCCACGGTTTCGAAAATCGTAGCCGGCCTTTTTCGTCCTTGGGGCGGCGAAATTCTGTTGGATGGCGTTTCTCGGGATAACATCCCTCGCCGGCTACTTCATAATTCGGTCGCGATGGTCGATCAAGACATCTTTATGTTCGAAGGAACGGTGCGCGATAATCTCACCATGTGGGATAGTGGCATTCCGGACTCGCATATCACCCAAGCCTGTAAGGATGCCGCGATCGCCGATATTATCGCCGCCCGACAAGGGGGATTGTCCAGTGCGGTGGCCGAGGGTGGATCCAATTTTTCCGGAGGTCAACGACAGCGTCTCGAAATCGCTCGGTCTCTGGTCAACTCGCCGAGCTTCTTGATCCTCGACGAAGCCACCAGCGCCCTCGATCCCAGTACCGAAGAGCAGATCGATCAAAATCTGCGGCGTCGCGGCTGTTCCTGTCTAATCGTGGCGCATCGCCTGAGCACAATCCGGGACTGCGACGAAATCATCGTGCTGGAGTACGGAAAAGTGGTGGAACGAGGAACGCACGAATCGATGAAGAATGCCGGGGGAGCCTACTCGAAATTGATCAGCCACTAAGCCTGCGTTCTTAAAAAATCGTCAACGATTTTTTAAGAACGCAGGCTATGGGCAGTTAGATAGGCGCTTAAACGCCTACCTAACTGCCTGTCGATAAAGATGATGATTTGGAATTTACAAATAACGGGTTCTGCTGATGCAGCAGAACGGTCCGGCGTAGCCGGAGTGTTCTGCTGCCATAGCATGGATCGCTAATAGATCCAGGCTATGCCGGCGGTTTCACCCACGATCAGTAACGCGCTCATCCAGTCCGGAGAATTACAGATCCTCCGGCTGAATCAAACGTTCGTAATTGAGGGATCTGAGAACGTCTGGTTCATCGCCACGGGCCGGATTGAAATTTTTACCGTGCAGCTCGAAGCCGGTGAAGCCACTGGTCCCCGATCGCATTTTCTATCTCTCGAGGCCGGCTCTTTAATTTTCGGAATGGACTTCGCCAAGCAAGAGCACGGTTATTGTTTTCTGCTCACTGGTCACGAAGGCTCCGAGCTGGTCCAGTTGCGCCGCGAGGATCTGAGACAATTGGCGCGCGACCATGAATACGCCACCACTATCAGTCAATTGGTCGATTATTGGCTGGAACAGCTCTCAGCGAGTGTGTCTCGTGATGTGCGGCCACTGCCGAAGGCCGACGAAGTTTTGGTAGGCGGTAAGCAGGTGTTGCTCCCCCGCGGCAAGATCGCCCGAGCCCGCCGGGGAATTGTGTGGATCCAGGTCTTGCGCGGAGAAGCGCTTTACATGGGCATGGAGGGCGTCTCGTTATCGGGCGAAGGCGTTCCCGTTCTCCCACTTTCCGCTGACACCTGGATAGAGTCCTACGACGATAACCTGCTCTCCTGTTCTTCCACGCCTGCCAGCATCAACCAAGCTACCTTTTGGATGGGACTAGGACTGTTTCATGAAGTCCTCTGCCAGTGCGAGTTCATCAATAAGAAGCTCCGAATCGTTGATGACTTTAACCGGCTCCGAGCCAGAGAAGCCTCAGGATTGCAGTCTCGAGATACGGCCTTACGCGAGATCGCGAGCGTGCTCACGCCGGGTAAAGACAACCGGGCCGCACTTCTGTCAGATGGTTCCGCCAATCCTCTGGTCGTCGCGTGCCGGATCGTAGCAGAGGCGGTTGGAATCCAGATCCGGATACCACCGGATCTTCATCAGATCAGTGACAAGCTCGCCGCCATAGCCAAAGCTTCCCGATTTCGCTTCCGGTCGGTGGCGTTACGAGGGGAATGGTGGGAAATCGATCATGGTCCACTGTTGGCCACTCGGGAAGGCACCCGGGAACCGGTGGCGATCGTTAAGACCGGACCCGTGACCTACGCGCTGGTTGATCCCACCACTCTCGATCGGGTACCGGTAACCCCGTCAATCGCCGCCACGTTAGCTCCATTCGCCGTCTCATTTTATACGCCATTACCCGAACGGGGATTGGGGGCGCGCGATCTCATCAAGTTCGGGATGAAGGACTGCCATTCCGATCTTCGAACCATTATTTTCATGGGTATCCTAACCGGGCTGTTAGGAATGGTAAGCCCTTACTTCAGCGGCCAAATATTTGATAGTATCGTTCCGTCAGCCGACCGGAGCCAGCTTACTCAGTTTGCGATCGCGCTATTTGCTGCCGCGCTGGCGACTTTTGCATTTGAGTTAACTCGCGCGATTGCGGTGCTGCGTCTCACCGGAAAGATGGATTACTCAGTCCAAGCTGGGGTTTGGGACCGATTGTTAAGTCTGCCATCAACGTTTTTCCGAAACTACACCGCAGGCGATCTCACCGATCGGGCACTCGGCGTGGAGCAGATCCGACAAGCGATCTCCCAGTCTGGAACCCAGGCAATCGTGGGTGCAATCAGCGCGGCTATCACTGGCCTTTTCCTGTTCTCGTTCAATTCCAAAATGGCCTGGACCGCGATCGGCTTGCTCGCCCTTTCGCTGGTGCTCCCTTTTTTCGTCAACTACCTGCAACTAAGAAACCAAAGGGTGATGTTCCGCATTCGCGGTCTCATCACTGGTCTGGTCCTACAATTAATTAATGGAGTCGCTAAACTACGCGTCTCTGGAGCAGAAGACTCCGCCTTCCGCGAATGGACTCGTAAATTCTCAGCGCAGAAGCGATTGTCCTTCCGAGTCGGTTTCCTAGCAAATATCGTCCAGGTATTCACTCGGGTTTATCCGATTCTGGCCACGGCGGTGTTGTTTGGAATGTACGGCTATTTCAAGGACCAGGCGCTTTTGAACCAAGAAAAGTTCTCGATGACGACGGGGCAATTCGTGGCCTTCAATGGCGTCTTTACGAATGTGCTAAACAGCATGCTGTCGCTGAGCGGGGTTGTGCTGGACCTGCTAATTATCTTCCCACTCTTCCAGCGACTCCGGCCGGTCATCGAAGCACAACCGGAGGTAGACGAAGCTAAAGCGCATCCCGGCGAACTCAGCGGTGAGGTAGAAGTTTATCATTTGTCGTTCCGTTACACCCCGGACGGGCCACTGATTTTAAAAGATCTCTCTCTGCGAATCAGGCCCGGCGAATTCGTGGCTTTGGTGGGTGGCTCCGGTTCGGGAAAATCAACGCTGCTGCGACTTTTACTCGGTTTTGAGAAGCCGGAGTCTGGCGCCATTTTCTATGATAGCCAGGAACTTTCTTCCCTGGATTTGCGAGAAGTACGACAGCAGATCGGCGTGGTGCTGCAGTCGAGCAAACTGATGCCGACTGATATTTACCGGAACATTATTGGTTCACACGGAAACCTGTCCGTAAATGACGCTTGGGAAGCGGCGAGAATGGCTGGCCTTGACCGGGACATTAAGAACATGCCCATGGGAATGCACACCGTAGTGTCTGAGGGCGGCGGTACCTTTTCAGGTGGCCAACGGCAAAGGCTGATGGTAGCACGTGCGTTAGTAAATCGGCCTCGTATTATCTTCTTTGACGAAGCCACCAGTGCCATGGACAACGAGACGCAGCGAACGGTGACGGAAAGTTTAGACGCCATGCAGGCTACCCGTATCGTCATCGCCCATCGTTTAAGCACGATTATTAACGCCGACCGTATTTTTGTTCTGCAATACGGCGAACTCGTGCAAAGCGGGAGCTACACGGAATTGATGAACCAAGCTGGCCCGTTCGCTGACCTGGCCAGACGACAACTAGCTTAGTTCTTGCGGAAAAAGAGCGAGTATGGTCCAAAGTAGGTAGAGGATAGGGGCGGTCCCGGCCCGTGTGTCTTGCATTTATGGATAGCGATAGCACCGCTAACGTGGTTCCGTTTCCGTCGACGAAAGTTAGCCGCGAAACCGACAAAACCATGACGGACGTGGCCCTTCAGGTCCGCGCTAAGTCCCTGGAAAAATGGGGGCCAAAGCAAACGGTTGACCTGGTCGGGGTCAGCTCGAAAATGCGGGACACTTTAGATAAAGTGCAAAAGTTCGCCAAGTTCAACCAAACCATCCTGATCACGGGCGAGAGTGGCGTAGGCAAAGAGTTATTTGCAAAAGCCTGCCATCTAATGAGCTCCCGAATTAGCGAGCCTTTCGTGGTGGTCAATTGCCCACAATACAGCGAAGGCAATGTAACCGTTAGCGAACTATTCGGGCACGTTAAAGGCAGTTTCACCGGTGCGATCTCTGATCATAAAGGTCTCTTCGATGCAGCGGACAGAGGCGCCGTTTTCCTGGACGAAGTCGGCGATCTTCCTTCCACCGCTCAGACCATGTTGCTGCGAGCGCTCGCGGAAAAGGAAGTTAAACCATTAGGCTCGACCAAAACCTATTCCGTGGATGTTCGGGTGATAGCAGCCACCAACAGGCCGCTGCGCGACATGATCACGACCGGCCATTTTCGCCAAGATCTTTATTTCCGCCTCCGCTATTTTCCCTTGGATATCCCGGCTTTGCGGGAACGCGACGAGGATTGGAAACTATTAATCAGTTATTTTGTTGATAAACTGAATCAGGAATACAACCTCAAGAAGGCATTCTCGCCCACCTCGATCAAGTTTCTGGAGCGATACCCCTGGCCCGGTAATGTCCGCGAGCTCCGGAGCATCGTCACGATCGGCTTCTCCATGGCGGAATCAAAGTATATAGAGCCCGATCATTTTGTCAGCGAGCTTCGCCAAGCCAATTTACCTGGTCCGGACACCGGCAAGAACGAATTATTCGAGAATATGGTCGAACAGGGACGATCGTTTTGGGACGTCGTTCATGAACCGTTCCTCGATCGGGATTTAAACCGGGCTCAGGTCCGTGAAATAATCTCTCAGGGCCTGTTAGCAGCCAGAGGCAGTTATCGCCGGATGAGTGTCCTTTTCAATATTCGACCGGACCACTACCAAAAGTTCATGGATTTTCTCCGCCACCATCGTCTGAAGCCGGACGAATGAGCGAGTAGGTGTTGGTGGTTCACCGTTCACCGTTCACCGTTCACCGTTTGCCGTTTGCCGTTCACCGTTTGCCGTTAGCCGTTGGCGGTTTTGTGGTAGGGCGTCGTCCGCGTAGGCCGGTTGTGCGAACGAATGACAGATTGCGGTCGAGCTCAGCCCAGAGCCTGGAGGGGAGCCGCTTTGACCGCGGCCAGACCCCTGGCATGATGGCGCGAAAATCATTGCACTACCCAACGTCGGATAACAGGCGGCTCCCGGAAACGTATCCGCGCGAGGATTACCGGACACGTGTTGAGTCGTTCGGAACAAGGGAAAACGCCGCGCTGGGTGGCGACATCAGCGGCCGTTCGCGGGAGCCGCTCGCAAACACATGCTTGCTACTGGCAACGCAACGTTTCAAAATGCGTGCGTTCGACTTAGAACGAGCGGAAGCGGCTCCCCTCCAGGTCTTCCGCCAAACCGCAAACCGTAAACGGCTAACCGCAAACCCCACACCCAAAAAATGGAGCTGTAGTTCCATTTTCGAGAATGCGAGTTCCATTTTTGGGCGGTTTGCGCTGAAGGCTAAAAATCGCCGAATCGATGCAATACACTGAGAACTAATTGCTTAGGTTATTTCGAACACTCGTTGGCACGGCCATTGCTTAATAGAGGTGCAGAACACGCAAGTGAGTGTCGAGCTTGCTAGAAACGAAGTTTACAAGTGGATTCCAACTCGAACATCTCGCGAAAAGATATCAGAGACACGCTGGTAAGAGCGGCTTTGAAAGACGAGGCGTTTCGGGAATCCCTGCTAGCGAACCCTAAATTCGCCGTTGAGCGAGCCCTAGGCACCACATTACCGGATCGGCTGAAGGTAGTACTCCTGCAAGAGACAGAAGATCTGATGTACATCGTTTTGCCAAAGGATTTCCCCGATCAGAATGCAAACCTTTCGGACGCCGAGCTTGAAACGATAGCAGGCGGTTTCTTGAGCGCTGAGAACAACACGTTCTTGGGGCCAGATTCCAGCCTCTAAGCTCTCGAGCGCGGCATTCGAGAACCACAACCAGAAACCAACCAAACACCCAACCATATGAGCGAAGAGACCAACAAACCAGAATCGATCAGTGATGAGCAACTCGAAGATGTTGCCGGCGGCACGATGGACAACACCATCTCGACCCAGAACTGCTCCGCTACTCTCAGCACGATCAACCTGTAATTGATCTAATCCACCAAAAGGACTACAAGCCGTCATCGTAACTGGTGACGGCTTGTTTTTTTATGTTACCCTCGGAACTCTTAGCCCGCGCCCGGTATCTCCACGAGCGGCTCCGAGACTTGTCCAAATCAGTGATTGCACCCGGAGCGTCTGACGCTCCGACCGAGTCGGCCTCGCACTTGTCCTCCGAAGCTTTAGCGAAGGGGGAAGCGAGACAGCGCTCCACAGATCCCGACCGTAGTCCCGCATTAGAGGCGGACCTGTCGCGCCGTAGCGAAGCGGAGGCGGATTTTCTTTTTTGGAAAAAACAGCTTTCCGGAACCGGCTACGATCGATTCGCGGAGCGTCTACGCTCTCTCGGAATCAGCGAGCAAGATGCGGTTTTTCTGAGTCAAGAGTCATCATTTCGAGAACAACCGGGCAGCTCCGCCGCCATGGGACTGGACCGAGACAAAAATTGGGATGAGATTTTTGGGAGGGCACTCGAGCAACCAACTTTACACCTTGAAGGAGGCGATGCTTTTCCCTTTGTCCAGCTCTGGTTGCCGCTCGTATCGCATGCCCGCGAAAGCGTGCAGCCACTCGCGGCTGATACGAGTCTTTTCGCTCCCACCGCGCTGGACGGCCTGCTGCTAACCCTGTTGCACGATCTCTCGGATTTTGCCGCTTTCCCTACCTTCCGGATTTTTAGTGAGTCGAGATTGGGTGATGAATCGTTGAATGAATTCACTCGGCGAGTCATGGAAAGCGGCTACCTGGTTTTGTTCGAACGCTTCCCCGTATTGGCGCGACAACTCAGCCGGCTGGTCGCCACTTGGATCGACGCGACCAGCTCCTTTTTGCACAGGTTTCAAGAAGGTATCTCGGAGATCAGGAAGCTCGCTCGGTCAGAGAGGGGTTTGCTCGCCAGAGCCAAAAGCGGCATCTCGGATCGTCATGATGGCGGCAGGCAGGTCATTCTATTGACGTTCGATGACGACGCTAAGATCTTGTACAAACCGAAAAACGTCTCGGTTTCGGAAGTTCTCATCTCGATCGACGAATGGTTGAGAGCGTTCGGTTTCACGCCGGGCTGGCGCATTGCTCGGGTCATTGCTCGAGATGGATACGGTTGGGAAGAATACATCGAACAAAGTCCGTGCAGCAGCGCTGAAGAAGTCCGAAGCTACTACCGAAGCGGCGGCGAACTCCTCTGTCTAGCCTATCTGCTCAACGCCTTCGATCTTTGGCGAGACAACTTGATTGCCGCGGGTAACCGGCCTGTCCCCATCGACACAGAGTGTTTTTTTCATCCGGGACGAGGGGGCGCCGAGGCCTCCGCTCAAGACCGGCACACAAGCGAGGCAAGCAAAGCGTCTGTCCTCGAAACCGGGCTCCTTCCTCTTTGGCAGCTTAGCGCCTCACATCTGCCTGCAGACTTCTCCGGACTTGGCACCGGCATCGTTGATCTCTCTGAGCTCAAGATCACTGAATGGGAAAATGTTAATTCAGACGATATGCGGCCGGTAACTAAGCCAAAGGTCATCCCACCACCGAGCAATACGGTCCGTTGGCAGGATCAAGCTCAAGACCTTCGGAGGTTTCGCGCCGAGTTAATCGAGGGCTTCTGTGCGCTCTATCGGACCATCCTTTATCAAAAGGCCGGTTTTGTCCGATTAGTCGAAAAGTTCGGCGACGCCAAGACCAGGTTCTTGTATCGACCAACCCAAGTTTATGGTTCACTGCTTAAGAACGCCCACTCGCCACAGAATCTGACTTCCGGGTTCCGGCAAAGCGTGGTGTTCGAAGCTCTGTATCGAGTGCCCCTGAGAGAAAGCGCCCTTACCCCGACAACGAAGCAGTTCATCGACTTCGAAGTAGAATCGTTGCTGGGTCTGGATATTCCGCGATTTCACGTTCGTTTGGATAGCCGCGATCTCTATAGCATGGATTTCTGCGAGCCCGATATTCTCCGGCAGAAACCACTCGACACCGTAAGGGCGCGCGTTTCCGCCATGGGGCCAAAAGACCTCAAATTCCAGCTCGAAGTAATAGAGGAGTCTTTGAACCGCTTCCCGACTCCGATTGAGCGGCCACTAAGCCGTGAACAAGCCACGTCAATCATCATCGAGTGGGCACAAGAGATTCAACGGCGGATACTTCCCGAGCCTAGCGATTATCTTTGGGCGATTCCGAGTTATTTACCGCAGGACCTCGGTATCGCCGAAAGACAAGGAATTTATCTCGGTGATATGGGCGTCCTCATCTTTCTAGCAGCAGCCGAAAAGATATTGGGCTTTGCCTGCGTTCCCGAAATCACGCGGGTTTCCGGACGCCTCGCCGAGTTTGGCCTCCCGTCAGGTTACCCGCTTGGCATCTGCAACGGTCTGGGCGCATTGATCTACGGCTCTTTGTTGTTGGGTTCTCTGACCGAAAAAAAGGCATGGACAGAACTGGCTCTTTCCCTGAACGCCAGGAACGGGTCGCTCTCTGAGACCAGCAGTCTCGATATAACTTCCGGCGTCGCCGGTCTACTCCTAGCAACAACGCGGCTATACCAAGCAACGCAGGACGGCCAGGCAAGAGCGAGTGCACAGGCCGCAGCCAGGCTCCTGGCTGATCGGTTCGATCCGAACTCGGGTTGGCGTCAGCCGGATGGTAACTTTTACTTGGGATTTGCGCACGGGCTCGCCGGAATCGTTTTTGCATTAGATCAATACGGGCGAGCCGTTGGCGATCAACAATATCTGCCGCTGATCCAGCAAGCCTTAGCACTCGAAAGCGGGCGATTCGCCGATCATTCTTGGCCAAACATGCTTCATGGCCCGCGACGAACCTTCAAGAATTGGTGCCACGGAACCGCCGGAATTCTGATGAGCCGCGCAGCGACGGGAGCCTTAGAACCAGAAAAATTTGCTCCGAATGAAGTGTCTCATCTGCTAGAGAAAGTCAGCCAACGTGGCCAGGCAGATCATTGGTGCTGCGGCAATTTCGGAATCGCAGAAGCGCTCACTTACATTGGGCAGCAGGCTAACTTGCTCGAAGCACAGAAAAAGAGCGCAGTTTTGTTGGAAGACAGTCTGGAACGCGGACGCCAAGCCGGTTTTTTTCGGCTCCAGTCGAGCATCGGCGAAAACTTCTGCTTTTCGCCAAGTCTATTTAGAGGAACCTCCGGGCTCGGCTATTCGCTGCTCCGCTTTGCCTATCCAGGAAAGCTTCCATGCATCCTCGCGTTTGAGGTTTAGAAGCCATCGCTGGGTAATTTCCCGGAGCATCTTGCTGCCAAGGTGCATAACTGCCAAACTACAAAACGGACCCATTCCAGGCGGTGGGCGCTAAACAAACTCTATGGAGCTTAATTATACCCTTCAGCCCGAACCCGCGCGCGAAGAGCGGCTCCGTATCGTTGATCCACTGATCGACTACAACGAAGCACAGGCAGGACCGCGAAACTGTAAGGAATTCGCGATTACTGTGCGTTCTGACTCAGGTGAGTTCATCGCAGGGCTGTTAGGCTTTACTCACTGGAATCATTTCTTTGTCTCATCCCTCTACGTCGACCCAGGATTCCGAAAAGATGGAATCGGCCGTGAATTGATGACACGCGCAGAAGCCCTGGCGCTTGAACAGGAGTGCGACGCAATCTATCTCGACACCTTCGATTTTCAGGCTCCCGGCTTCTATGAGAAACTCGGGTTCAAAGTCTTCGGCAAACTCGAAGACTATCCACCCGGCCACCAACGTTTCTATCTGGTTAAACGGCTTCGCAACCGGTAGGGATGAGCTCGCCTCATCCGCATTTGTTGCCGGTTTTTCGGCGGGTCCCTCGGACGAACGGGAGCTCATCTACCCAATCGAGGCGGACGAGCAGGAGCCCGTCCGTACCGACACGGAGTCACTGTGCAGAGACAACCTTATTGTTCTCGCCGGTCGTGTCGATCTTCGGCTTTGGGGTATTCAGACCTCGATGATAGGTAATCAAGTTATTTTGCCCCATAACCTGGATAACGCCGACGGCAACCAACGTAATTTTGTTGTCATGACCCACAACTTCGACTTTGGAGCATTCACCCGAGATCGTGATCTCATCGTTGTTACCAGTGATCTCGAAATGTCTCCCTTCGCCCTGATAGCTTTGCTTCACATCGGAGGCCATTACCTCTTCTTTGGCGGGGTCGGCGCCGGCGTTGTAGGTGAAAAGAATCGAGGCCGACGCAACTGTGGCTAACATCAAACGGAACAAGGGCGATCTGTGTTTCATAGAATTCCTCCTGAGTTCAATGGAAATACACGCTCTCACTACTTTAAGTTTCAGCTACTTACATGTGATGGAAATCATTTTCCCGAATGCGCTGAATGACTTCTTGTCGAGTCTTATGGAACCCAACTGCAAGGGTGGTGGTTAGAATTTCACCCGGTTCTTCTTCGAGTTGGCTGGCATACTGTTCAAACTGCGGGTTCTTCAGAAGTCGAAGGCCGTAAAGGCCATACATTTGACCCTCGGGCGTTCCGTGAGCAATCAGCCAGCGCATCCGCTCGGCAGCATCCGGTTGTTTTACCAGAAGACGCAGCTCTCGCTCTTCGTGAGCGCGGCCGAAAAACAAGGGAGGAATGTACAATTCCCAAGGTCCAACGACAAAAGCCTGTGCTCTTGCCAAATCGTTCTGCCATAAGTCCGGCGAGATTGCTTTTGCCGGTATCGCTCCGAAACCGGCGCAAATCACAAGCAAGGTAAACCAGGAGCCGAATTTCATTAGGCGTTCTATACAACGAACGTCGGCCGGGAGAAAAGAAGGAAGTGATGTAAGGAGTTCAGGAGTACAGGAGTTCAGGAGGAGCGATCGGGGTGCGCGGTTTTCTCCACGATCTCGCCCATGCTGAACTCCTGAACTCCTGCACTCCTGCAACTCCTGAACTCCTTCTACGAATTCCTTCTTTTTTCCCGGCCGACGTTCATTGTATAGAACGCCTAATGAAATTCGGCTCCTGGTTTGCGTTGGTTGTGATTTGCGCCGGTTTCGGGGCGATACCGGCAAAAGCAATCTCACCGGACTTATGGCAGAATGATTTGGCAAGAGCGCAGACTTTTGTGATTGGACCTTGGGAATTGTATCAGCCTCCCTTGTTCTTTGGCCGTGCTCACGAGGAGAGAGAGCTGCGGCTCCTGCTAAAACAATCGGATGCGGCCGCCCGGATGCGCTGGCTGATTGCTCACGGAACGCCCGAGGGTCAAATGTACGGTCTTTATGGGCTTCGACTTCTCAAGGACCCTGAGTTTGAACAGTTTGCCAACCAGCTCGAAGAACAACCGGGTGAAATTCTAACCACCACCCTTGCAGTCGGATTCCATAAGACCCGACAGGAAGTCATTCAACGGATTCGGGAAAATGACTTTCATCACATGTAGTTAGCTGAAACCTAGAGCAGTTAGAGCGTGTATTTCGATTGAACTC
>JAFAHI010000762.1 GCA_019237325.1 Verrucomicrobiota bacterium
GTACCAACTTCAAAGAAATGTACTGGAGCATGAACCAACAGCTCGCGCATCATACGGTCACCGGCTGTAATCTGAGACCGGGCGACCTTTTGGCCAGCGGTACATTGAGCGGCGCCGAAAAAAACAGTTACGGAAGTTTATTGGAACTGGCCTGGGGCGGCAAAGAACCGCTGGAATTGCCGAACGGCGAAAGACGCTCGTTCTTGGAAGACGGCGACACGGTGATTCTGACCGGCTACGCCCAAGGAGATGGTTATCGGATTGGGTTAGGCGAGGTGAGAGGAACGATTCTTCCGGCAGAGGCGTTGCCCGAATAGCAAATAGCAAAGCGATGACGAATGGTGCGGATGAGCCCCGCTCATCCGCGTGACTCTACGTCCTCGAACAGGGAGGCGAGCAGGCCGCCAGTCGCTTCGCTATGGCGCGCCCTAATCGGCCGGTTGTAAATGCCTAAAGACTTGGTCGCGACGTAGTCCCGCGGACGCGGGAGTAGTCGGGAGCTCGTCCCTACCGAATTCTTATCCGTTAACGAATCCTTTGTCGGTTAACTGGTAGCGCTCGAGATCGATACCAAGCTTACGCGGAAATTGAGTGACCACATTCACCGCTTGTTGCATCGTTGCCGCGTTGTTGGTTTGCCGCGCCTGCCGCGCTTGTTGAGCGCAAAGTTCAGCCACACACTTAAGTAACTCGGAGATTTTCTGTTTGTTCTCGCCTGTTAACCGAGCGGCTTTGCCACGTTTTTCCAATATCCGACAAACCGCGGTCCTTACACTTCGAATACCCGTTGGGGTGTTAGATGCGTCAGCGTTGTGGACAATCTCCCACGCCACGATCATGTAGCCCGCTACGGTGTCGCCGACGTTGTGTCTGGAAAATCCGTAACTCGCGAATCTCTCATCGAATCGGCTAATCATGCTATCGTAAGTCGGCGTGGTGAGCAGCGCCTGGGCATTCATGTGGGACAAACAAAAGGCGCGTACGGAGTTAGTGACGGCCGGGTTCGCACGGAACGCGAGGTTGCTAAATGATTCTGTAGGCTGAATCGGCGCTCTTTTTTGTCCTGACCCGTTCTTCGGGTTCTGAGTTTTCGAGTTTTCTGGTGGGTTAGCTGGGCTGCCGTGCTCAAGTTCGTGCTCAACGCTAGCCAGGTCCGTACCCATTCCCTCAAGCCCTAAGCTCCGATTAAACGAATCGATTTCTCCGCCGCTTTCCTGAGCCCAGACTTGGGGAGCCGATGCAAGACTCAGTAATGAAACCGCTGCAATTCTTGAGTAAGTTTTCGAGGTCCACATAAGTGAAGAACCCATCCTGATTTAAAGAATCGACCGCGATTCTTATCGGGGACTAAGTTAGCGGTCAATGTTGTTCGCCTGTCGATAGATGCCTACCGAGGGCCGCAATTGCGCGACAAGTTGGTCCTCAACCCCGAAAAGTGTGGACCGAATTCTGCTTTGGTTCGGATCTCGCCAGAGGATCGCTTCGAAACAAAATTCACTATCGCAACGTCTTCGGTAATAGGATACCCGCCAACTGTCCGATCTATGACTGACCACTTAACGAAAAAAGAGCATGAAGGTTTTATTCGGCGAACCATTGAACTCTCACGCCGGGCATCATTGGAGTATTGTACCGGCGGGTTCTTCGGCGCGGTGATTGTCAAGGACGGTAAGATTGTTTCCGAGGGGATGAACCGAGTGGTGGCTAGTCACGATCCTACTTGGCATGCCGAGATGGAAGCGATTCGTAGTGCGAGCATTACCCTGCAAAGCTTTAAGCTTACCAACTGTGTTTTGTACACGTCGGCCGAGCCGTGCCCGATGTGTTTAGCCGCTTCTTACTGGGCTGGTATTGAACAGATATTTTACGCCGCGTCGGTAGAAGACGCCTTCGAATACGGCAATTTCGATGACCGCCCTATCTACGAACAGTTGGCTCTCCCAAAAGAGCAACGGTCACTCAAACTCACTCAATTATTGCGGGACGAGGCGATTGTCGTTTGGAAGCAGTATCAGGCTAAGCCGGATAAGATACATTATTAACGCCGGGAACGCCGGGAACGCCGGGAACGACCGGGAACGCAGCGTGCGGCGTTGGGGCAGCGATGGGAAGTGAGATGCGTTTCGGCGTCGCACGGATGGGACCTATAAGACCTATGGGACTTATAGGAGTGCAGCGACCAATGAAGTGCGTTTGTGCGTGTTTCGGTTCGCGGTTTCGTCCTGTCTGCCATTCACCGTTTCGCTTTTACCCGGCGCTGGTGGGTGGGGGCGCTGGTTTCTGCTTGTTCGCCTTCACTTCTCTCCGTTCTACGGCGACCATACAAACATCGTCGTCGAAGTGTTCTCGGGTAGAAAAGCAACAGACCTCGTGAACAATGGCCGGGAAGAGCTTTTCCATTGGCAGCGTTGCCATACGGTTGAGACTCGAGATGAGTGAGTTTTTACCGAATTCTTTTCCGTCTGGTGAATCCACCTCGTAAAGACCATCGGTAAAAAGGACGAGACAGTCTTTGGGCTCGAACGGACAAGTAAAGGTAGGGTAAGTGATTTCGTCGAAAATACCGAGCGCGGGCCCAATCTTTGCGTGGTCTTGCGTGATCGGCTCTGCCCCTGGCGTTACTCGCTTGAGCCTTACTGGGACCGGATGCGCGGCGTTGGCAAACTGAGCGTCTTTAGTGGACGAATCCACAATGAGATAAAATGCAGTCGCAACAAACGGTTCCTCGACTCGCTCCAAGATGGCGCGCAGCCGCAAGTTGAGACTGCTGAGAAAGCGACCGGCGTTAGCCATTACCGGACGAAGCTCTTCCAACAGAGCTCGAATGATCGCGGTGACCAAGGCGGCTCGTAAACCGTGGCCCATGACGTCGCAAATGAAGATGCCCACCCGGCTTTCCGACAACGGGAAGAAGTCAAAGAAATCGCCTCCGACTGCTGCCGCTGGACGATAATAATGAGCAAAACTAAACGGGGCATTCTCCGCAGAATCGCGACCGTTGAAGTTGGGATATTCGCGAGGTAATAACGCCAACTGGACTTCGCGAGCCATGCGAAGGTCTGCTTCGAGCTGTGCGTTCTTGGCGGTTAATTCGGCGCTGGTTATTCGGAGCCGGTTGCGCTCTTCCTCCAGCGCATCCTCCATCCGCTTGATGGCAGTGAAATCCCTGTTGACCCCGAAGATGCCAATTACTTCGCCGGCCGCATTTCGCAGCGGCAATTTGCTGGTGTAGTCCCAGGTAACGCGGCCGCTCGGGTAAACGAGCCGCTCAACTTTGCCGATAAGTGGTTGGCCGGTTTCCATGATGAGCCTTTCATCCGCGGCCGCCTCCCGGGCAGTCTGCTCCGACCAAAAATCAAAATCGCTTTTGCCGATCAGGTCGGCCTGGCTAGGTACGCCCATGAATTCGGCCACGGCCCGACTCGCGCAAATGAATCGGCCTTTTTTATCCTTGAAATAAATTTGGTCTGCTGCGTGCTCGAGCAGGAAATCGAAAAACTGCTGTTTTAGAGCGACATCATCGGGACCGTGGGAGGGTAAATCTTTCACGAGCCAAAGGAATGTAGCCCGCGTTGAGCGAACGGTCTAGGGGGACGTAGCGTTTGGCGTTCGGCGCTTGGGCTACTTCGCCCTACCGGGTTTGCCGCGTAGCTCACCCGCCGAACGCCAAACGCACGAACGCCAAACGCATCACGCTCCAATGATCCGGCGCACGATTTCCTTTTGCGCGGTCCTCGCGAAAACATCGGCGCCGATTCGGGTCTTGCCTCTTTTGGGTTCCCGAAGCCGGGTCAAACCTTCTGTACGGCCCTCTTTTGTTACTTCCACGTCCCAAGTCTCAAATAGGAATAGATCAGGGCGCACCATCGCCAAAGCGGCGAGGGGGTCATGCGGATGGTTGGCGGTGATATTTCTTAATTCCCACCATCGCATGATCTGGTCTTCAAGTAAGGCGCCAACGCCATTGTCTAGTTGGGCGATCTGATGAACATCATTCGCATCTAGAAGAACACGCAGGGTCAGATCTAAGCCAATGGCAGTGATCGGAATTCCGGATTCGAAAACGATCTTCGCAGCTTCAGGATCACATTTGATATTGTGTTCAGGCCGGTCGAGCCAATAGGCGCCGCCCATTAGATAAAGATGTTTTAATTTGGAAAAGGCCGCGCGATCTTTTTTTATAGCGCTGGCAATGTTGGTGAGAGGACCCGTAGCCAGAACTTCAAGCTCGCCGGGAAAGCGGTTTGCCTTGTCTAACAGGTAGTCGACTGCTCCAGGGTCGGCTGACACTTGAGCCTGGTCTAAATTAGGAACTCCATATCCTTCATGACCGGCCCAAGAAACCTGACGACCAGTCAGAGTTGCTCTTTCGCCGATTAAAACGTCGATATCGGGCCGCCGAATCAGGTCGCAGGTTACCTTCGTGATCCGCGCTCGAAGCGGCGTGTCTCCGTAAACCGTGGTAACGCCAATCAGATTCAGTTCGGGAGATTTGGCTAGAACCGCCAGTGCCAGAATGTCATCAACATCCGTGCCGATGTCAGTATCGAAAATAACAGGTCTCATGGGTGATCAAGGAGTGTTGGAGTAATGGAGTGTTGGAGTAATGGAGTGTTGGAGTAATGGAGTGTTGGAGTAATGGAGTGTTGGAGTGTTGGAGTGTTGGAGTGTTGGAGTGTTGGTAGGGCGAGGCTCCCGAAAAACTTTAGGTCTTAACGGAGAGCTGGGCTCGGAACGGTAGGGCGTCTTGTTGGGCCTTTAAGTTCGCCGAGCCGTGGGTGTGGTGAGTAATGGAGTAATGGAGTGATGGAGTGATGGAGTGATGGAGTGATGGAGTGGTGGAGTGGTGGAGTGACGGAGTAAGGGAGTGATGGCGTAGCGGAGCAATGGGGTTATGCCTTAAGCTTTTTCGCGCTAATTCGTGTCCATTCGCGGTAGGTTCTTTGGTGTGTCTTCGC
>JAFAHI010000779.1 GCA_019237325.1 Verrucomicrobiota bacterium
ATGGGCACCGACATCGATCTGCTGGTCGCCGGGAATTGCATTGCGCGAAAAGAAGATCAGAGCCCCGCATTGCGGGTCGACTACAAGGATTCGTTTGAGCCCGATTGACGAGACCATATAAACGCGGTTCGCCGCGCTCGCCATAATCGGCGTCACGTCCGGCGCATTTGGGTTTGCGGAGATATCCCGCGCGCCTTCTGCACAAAAGCTGCGACCACTGGGATCTGATTATTCTCTGAGGCCGAGGACGGGGCATGAGAGGAAAGCTCGTCAACGTCACCCTGCTTATAGGAAGCGTCATCTTCTCGCTGCTCGCCATCGAAATTGGCCTTCGGGCGTATAAAGGTGAATGGAGATACATCAATTTTCGGTTCCCTGAGGGCAATTGGTTTGAAGCCAATCACCCTGTTTCCTATGACGCTGAACTTGGGTGGGCGCCAAAGCCTGACGTCCGGGCGAGCATCTTGGGAACGACCGTCACAATCCTGGAAGGGGGAATTCGGTCCAACGGCAGGGAAAAGGTTTGGGACGGGACCGGTGACCCCATCCTCGCGGTCGGTGATTCCTACACTTTCGGCGACCAGGTGTCCGATTGGGAAACTTGGCCGGCGCAGCTGGAAGAGCTCACCGGAAGGAAAGTGATTAATGCCGGGGTTTTCGGTTACGGCATAGATCAAGCCTTTCTACGAGCGCAACGGCTCCTGAGCCGGTATAGGTTCAGCACTGTCATACTAAGCTTTATCCCCGATGATATCCGCCGCTGCCAAATGTCGGCAAACTACGGGAGGGCTAAGTCATATTTCGACCTCAGGGATGGCCGATTGACACTTGAAAACGTTCCAGTACCGCTGCCGCCTCCGCTCCCGAGGGAAAACGTCTTGCTCGTTTCGGGGGAGCATAGTCTTCTTGTGCACACAGTTATGAAGAGGTTGTTTCTAAAATGGTGGCTGGGGCCGGCTTGGGAAATACAGGCTCACGAGAAGGAAAAAGGCAACAAAATCGCTTGCGGGTTGCTTCACGAACTCGAAGCGCTGACCCGGTCGCGCGGTTCGGAACTGATTGTCTTGGTTGAGCACGGAAACTGGGAAGGCGCAACCGACTCGACGGCGGTTAAGAACGTGTTGAGTTGTTTATCAGACCCGGCTACCCGCGTTCTCGACCTAGAGCCCGCGTTATCTGAATTGAAAGCTAAGGACCGGTCGAGGTACGACCGGCTATACCATTCGTCCGGCGGGCACATGACAGCCGAAGGCAATCAATTCGTGGCCCAGGAAATCTTCCCAATCCTGACCGAACGATGAACACAGAATAATCGCTTCTTTATTTCTTTAGGAGGAGAGGTTACCTGCAAACGGCAGAATGCGCGCTGCCCGCAACCTCACGGGTACCGGGCGCGCCGGTGCGCCGAACATGGGGCAGCAGCCGATCTTGAAGAACGATACCGCGCCCTTCGCGCCGTATCAGCTACACTGTAAGATGAGAACCACATAATCGGGTTCCACACTCTCAGCCGGGAACTGCCGATGATCGCAGGAACGAGCTTTCAAATCTGCGAAATTGGCGCGCTCCGTTTCGTAGGGACCTCGAAGAAAGCGCCCGGACGCCTCCTTGGAGAGTACCAGATAAGAATATGGCGCAAGAACGGCGCGATCCATCGCGAGAATCAGATCGACTCCGCGCACGGCGCGCCCTAGTTCGGAAATATACGGCGCGTAGGCGTCTACGGCGATTGGCCGGCTAGGAGTCCTCGGGAGCAGTGCGTTCACCCAAATGCGGGCCTTAGCGCGCGGGTCTGGATCATAGTGAATGATTTCGTCCAGCGACAACCCGACAGGTCTCGAGGAAAGAGCGACGGCGAGAGTTCCGATCAAAGCGCTCATGACCCGCCGTAATGGGTTCGGCGAGACTGCCGCAACGGTTTGCGCGATCGAATCGACCCCAACCACGACGAGGAGCAACATAGGGGGAATAAGGGGAATG
Organism: Verrucomicrobiota bacterium; assembly: GCA_019237325.1. Classification (GTDB taxonomy): domain Bacteria; phylum Verrucomicrobiota; class Verrucomicrobiia; order Chthoniobacterales; family JAFAMB01; genus JAFAVN01. Next base: position 1,981 of record JAFAHI010000779.1, read on the forward strand.
AGATTACGGTCGAAGCGCACATACTGCATTGCTACTAATAAAAAATATGCAACGATGAACAATGCCGTGGGAAGCAATGTGCGTAGGCGTGGTGAGAAGGAGATAGCAGCGGCAAGTAATCCGGCCCAGCCAAGATTGTCAAAAATCCAGCCAAGGTTCGCCGCAAACGAGTGACCTTCAAACC
>JAFAHI010000169.1 GCA_019237325.1 Verrucomicrobiota bacterium
CAGCCGTGGAACGAGCCTGAAGATTCCATGTCTGCGTCGACCGATCTCTTTTAGAGTTAACCACCAACTGGAGAGCCGGATGCGGGAAATCCGCCAGTCCGGTTCGGAGGGAGGGGCGACCGAATAGTCGTCCCTACCCCTATAATCTAGGACCACCTTATATGTCGCTCCTAGCGGAGCTGGTCGCCTTTTAGGTTGCGATTACTATAACGATTTGACTCCTACGGAGCCAGCCATCTATCGACTGCTTTAACTCCGGAACCGAATCACGTTTTCAATCCGCCAGCCGCCGAAACGCTACCGGGCGCTTCTGTTTTCAGAAAGACTCGAGCGTGAGCTCGGAAGCCATCAAACGGTTCCCCGCTGACAGGCCGCAATCGACCGGTAGAACTGCTCCGGTGATTGCTGCTGCGGCCTCAGAAGCTAAAAAAAAGGCGGCCTCGGCGATATCGTTTGGTTCAACGATTCGCCCGAGCGGATACCATTTGATCAGCTGATCAAATAGCGCCGGGTTTTTATTAACTTGTTCTTGCCAAATCGGCGTTCTAACCGTTCCCGGTAAAATAATGTTTGCCCGGATCCCAACGGGTCCAAGCTCTGTTGCCAACGATTTGACATAGCTGATCAGACCCGCCTTGGCTGCGCTGTAAGCCGGATGACCTAATGCAATGAGAGCATTTACTGACCCGATCACTACGATATTGCCCTTCTTTTTCGACATCATCCCTTCTAGGACACCTTGAACGGAATGCATGGTTCCGTTGAGGTTAATGTCTACATCGTGATGCCACGATTCGATGGTCGTCTTCCGTATGGTAGACAGTGACGCGACACCGGCATTTGCAATCAGGATGTCGACAGTTCCATGGGTCCGAATCGCAGCATCTATTTTCTCGAATACGGCTTTTGTATCAATGAGATCCGCCACCACCGGATACACTTTGCCGGTTAGTCCGGCGCATTCGGTCACGACGTGATCCAGCCCAGATTGAACTCGGTCGAGCGCCAGAACAATGTCCCCCGAGGAAACAAAACGATAGACCAGCGTGCGGCCAATCCCGCCCGCCGCTCCGGTGACTAATACGATTCGTGCCATACTGAATTAATGCTGGAACAACTTACTCTTTAATCACTCCTATGGCCAAGCCGCGAACCAGATAGCGTTGCAGCGATGCAAAAACCACGGCAACTGGTCCACTGGCCAAGAGTGTTGCCGCCATTACATGATCCCATTCGACGGAGTAGCGGCCTCCGACCAGAGAGAAAATCTGCAAAGGCAGGGTGAATTTCTCGGTCGATCGAAGCAGCGTAAGAGCCAAGACGAATTCGTTCCAACAATAGAGAAAAACAAAAATGGCGGTGACACCCAACGCCGGCAGGGTCAGAGGTAGCAATATCAGACGAAGCCTCTGGAAGGTTGAAGCGCCATCCAGCCGGGCTGCTTCTTCCAATTCAATCGGAATTGTGCCGAAGTAGGCCTGAAGCATCCAAATGGCAAACGCAAGATTGAACGCGATATAGACCAGAACCAATGCCCACAGCTGATCGACCAAGCCCATTGTCGCCATCAGCCTGAAAATCCCAAGGACTAGAACGACCGGCGATAGCATTTGTGTAACTAACAGGAATTGGCGAAACAGGCGTCTACCTCGGAATTGCATCCGCCCGGTTGCGTAGGCGGCGGGAATCGCAATCAGGAGACAGAGCGCCGTGGTAGTACAGCTAACCAAAGCGCTGTTGACTAGCGCCCGCCCGAAGCCGACGGCCTGCCACATGTCGGCAAAGTTTTGTAACCGAATGTGCCTGGGAAGCCAAACCGGCGGGAACGACAGGACCTCGGCGCGCGGCTTGATTGCGGTCGAAAGCATGACTGCAAAGGGAAAAAGTGTTGTAATAACGAATGGCGATAAGCAGAGCCAATAGAGAACACTTTTTTTGAGGTATGAGCGTTTCGATAGAAGGCTGATCCGTGATCCCATTTTCAAATCCAATCTATCTTCTGACTTCTGCGGATTCCTCCCACATGGCTAGTACCGCATAGGTAATTGTGAAGCCCAGAAGGATGATAAACATCACCAGCGAAAGGGCGGCAGCGCTATCCAGCTTGCCATAACGAAAGGCGAGTTTGTACAGCCAGGTGACAAAGATATCGGTACTATTGGCGGGATCCCCTTGGGTCATAACCCATATCAATGGGAAGGAGTTAAAGACGTAGATGACGTTCAAAACCAGCGCGATATTGATGAAGGGGCGGAGTAGCGGCAATGTCAGGTAACGCCAACATTGCCAGGCGGTCGCTCCATCGATCCTTGCTGCCTCGTAGATTTCGCTGGGCAGTGAGGCCAAACCCCCGAGAAAAACCGTGACCGAAAACGGGATAGAAACTAAAATTCCGATCGCGATCTCCACCGGAAAAGCGGTGCCGCCTGTCGCCAGCCACGCAATCGGCTGGCGGATTATTCCTAGATTGAAGAGGGTGGCGTTCACCATGCCGGATTGACCATCCATTGCCCAGCGCCAGACGATACCGGTCATGGTCAACGAAACTGCCCAGGGCAGCATGATGATGACCCGCGCGATTCGGCGGCCGGCAAACTTTTCGTTGAGAATCAAGGCAATCGGCATCGACAAAATGACCGAGCCGCCAGCCACGTTGATGGTCCAAATTAACGTTCTTACAAGGCAACCGACGAATAGCGGTTCGGCAATGAGATGGGAAAAATTTGCAAGACCGATGAAGTCTTTAAGCTGTCCGAACCGAGTAACCGCATGGGTCGACATGTTGACCAAATCCCAGAGCGGGTAACCGATTATCCAGAGCGTCAAAAGAAGAGTTGGCAGAATCAGCAGATAGGGAACGGCACTGCGAGCAAATTGAGTAGAATTTACGCGACTGGTTTGAAAAGCGTATCCGCTCATTAGCCCAAAATCCGATTTAAGATCCGCAGATTACACAGATTACGCAGATTTTGTGACTCCGCCGAGCGGTCGAGCCTATTGCTGCTGGAGGATAGAATCGATCGACCTGGCTGCTTCCTTGAGGGCTGCTTCCGGTTTAGCTTCACCGGTGTAAACCTTTTGTAATGCTCCGATCGTGGTATCGGCTATCTGTTCCCAGTTGGGGATGAGCGGAGCAAAATGAGCATAGGGCAACATGTCGGTGAATGCCTTGAGCTGCGGATCATTGGTAAACTGCGGTTGTTCGGCCTCCACCTTGGTGACCGGCAAGAAGCCTTCCTTGGTCGTAAACTCAATTCGCCATTTCGGCCTGAATGCGGCTTCGCTCAAGAACTGCCACGCGATCGTTTTCTGTTGGCTCGATCTAAAGAGCATCATGCTGTCTGTGACGGCGTAAGTGGCTTTGGTGGTCCCGGCGGGAATTGGTGCGATTCCGTAATTAAGATTCGGCGCGTCGGTTTTGATTTGGCCGCGTAACCTCGGCCCAGTCAGTATCATGCCGATGCGACCCTGTTTGAACAG
>JAFAHI010000203.1 GCA_019237325.1 Verrucomicrobiota bacterium
ATACATTGCTTCCACGTATTCAGGCGCCCAGCCCCAGTCTCGTTGGACATCGATGTTGCCTAAGCGAAGTTCCCGGAGTTCTCCCTTGGCGATCCGATGTGCTGCCGTCACGATCTTCTTCGTTACGAAGCGTTCAGGGCGGAGCGGGGATTCATGATTAAACAGAATGCCCGAACAAGCGAAAATCTTGTATGCTTCGCGGTAGTTAGAGACCTGCCAGAACGCGGCTGCTTTCGCGACGGCATATGGGCTACGGGGTCGAAAGGGAGTTTCTTCAACCGCGATTTCGTCCCTAAGGTCGCCAAAACATTCGCTTGAGCAGGCGTTATAAAGTCGAATGTCTTTTCCCATGAACCGGATGGCTTCGAGCAAGTTCAAGGTTCCAAGATAGATACTGTCCTGCGTTTCTACGGGTTGCTCGAACGAAAGCCCGACGGAGGATTGTCCCGCGAGGTTATAGATCTCGTCCGGTTGGGCCTTGAATAAGACTTGAATGACACTGCGGAAGTCGTTCATCGCCACCGACTCCAGACGCAGATCGCCCCGAATGTTTAGGCGTTGCAGGTTCCGAAAGGAAGCAACTTGCGCATCTCGTGAGGTGCCGTAGACCTTGTAGCCCTTCTCTAAGAGTAACTTAGCGAGATAAGCACCATCCTGTCCAGAAACAGCAGGTACCAGGGCCGTTCTCAAGCGCGTACCTTTCTTGACCCTTGGTAGATATAAACCGGGCGCTGAATGGTTCCCTCAGATCCGATACTTTCCGATTCCCGGACCACCATGTTCCAATGACTGACAGATCAGGATGAGAATTTCTAGTAAATAATATAGCAACTGGAATCGATTGTGCGGAAAACGGCGCCACGAATGAACGCGCAGCATTTCGGAAACGAAGAAAAACCGCGAATGGACACGAAATTCAATGCCATGCCAGGTTGTTCAGAAGCTGAGCCAGGTGCATGCCAGCCTTAGCCAACTGAGTGGCGGCTAGTGACCGATTCTCATCGATATAAGCGGTCGGCAGCTGGACCGTGATCCGAAGGTGTTGCCCATCGATCGTGGCGGCATCAAACTTGATGTTCCGATAGGCTTTCCGGGCCTCTTGTACTGAATCGATGGCCCATCGTTCGGGCCAGGTATGGTAGTCGCCTGTTGTCGAGCCCACGGGCGGAATCGACTCAAGAAAGTCAGCCAGCGAACGATAGTCGGACGAGTTGCGAATCGCGAAAACCAACGCGTCGTCCCAAAGGGCGTGCAGCTCTTGAGTTGAGTCGGGTCCGAAGAAAAGATCGTTACCACCCCGGTCGTTGGGCTTGCCGATGCAGAGCCGTGGGTCCGTAACAAGAACGGGATGACCGAGATCTGAGAGATCGTAGAAGCCGGTTCCGCAGTGCAATGGCTGATGGATGTCGCCTGCGAAATGGACCAGGAGACGGAGCGCTTGCGGCTTGGTGAAATCATCCGGGCGGGGTTCAGCCATCTCCAGTACCGCGACGCAACGTTTGATGGCGTGAACAACATCGTTGACCGGGGTAAAAGCGGCGACCTTGCGGTAATCCTCCGTCCCTAATGGCAAATCGACGAAATGCCATAGGGCGTTGGTGGGGAATTTTGCATTGAAAGCCGCTGCCTCGGGATCATCCTTTAATGGGCCGCGACCGGAAGCCGCTGCGCGAACTTCATCTGCCCAATTCGCTATCGAAGCTAAATCGGTGTCATGGCCTTGGGTGAGGAGGGCAGCGATGTGGGACTGGGTGGCCGGCGAGAGGTGTTTTTGCGCGATCGCGGCAATCGCGGAGTGACCTAGCGGACCCCAGGCATGGATAGGAAGAATGAGGAGGAGCAGTAGGCAGAGGGAATACAAGGAGTTCAAGGAGTTATATGGACAAAACCGGAATAGCAATAACGTACATCGAGAACGTTATAATAATTTGGTATTATATCCAGATGAATCCACCGGATAAGTCATTTCCTGAGCTTATCGACGGAGAAGACATGGGCCTCGCGCAGAGGGCGCAAAGGCCGCGGCGGGAAAGCTCCATAGGAGCGAAACCTTTATAGCAATGCGAATCTATAACCGACTAGCTCCGTTAGGAGCGGCATCTAAGAGCGTGGACCTAGCCGACCAACGTTCGAATTAGATGTCGCTCCTATGGAGCTCGCCCGTCTTTTTGGGTTGCGAGCTATAAAGATTTCGCTCCTACGGAGCTTTCCCTCTGCGGCCTTTGCGCGCTCTGCGCGAGGCCCTGTCTTTGTGTTGTTACGAGCTCCCGCGCGGGGCCTAGGTCAGTGACCACAAGGCTCCTCGAACTCCTACCAATTCACCACCACCGCATCGGTTGGCGTTGTTGCCAAGACGTGAACTGCGTTGGGAGCCACTTCCAGGTCCTCGGTCAGTGAATTCAGCGAGGCATTGTCCACGATGATGCAGACCTTGCGCGAACTGTGCCAGGCTGCGACCACATCCGCTTTCTTAAGATAAAGATCGGCACCAATTCCGTATCTGCGAGCCGCGTATTCTTGAGCGGGGATGCCGTCGAGCCAATGGAGTTGTCGATGGAGATAGAAAAAGAGGCTGGTACGATCGCTGATATCGCCCTCGCTAACGATCAAGGTGTTTGGATCTGAGTTTCGCTCAATCACGGAAGCGATAGAAGCCGAAGAGAGATAGTCTTGCAGAGCGATCTCGCCGGTCAATCCGAGTAAGCAGATCAGAAGTACGAACGGCGGAAGGAAGATAATCGGGGCTAGCTTCTGGCGCCTAAACAAAATGATTAAGAGACCAAAGACGATCGCACCGATGCCGAACAGAAGGAGGAGATTGCTCAATGTTCGGCCGGTGGAGCCGGCAACATTGACTAGCGCACTGGCTACACTGTTAATGGTTGGTTGTTCACCGTGTCCGGTTCCGTCGGGCGACAGGAGCGGCGCTATGGGCTGACCGCTGAATATGATCCCGCCCGCGCCTAACAAGATCAGGAGGAGACCAGGGAACCAGGCAGAGAATAGGCGAGGAAGGCCCTGGCCCAGAGCCCAAGCCAGCCAGATGGCAATCACTGGCAAGCAAATCAGGAGATAATAATCCTGAAGATTCGCAAAGGTGATCGCGACCGAGTAAATACCAAACCAAAGCGTCAAGAGGAGCCCGTTTTGAGAGATCCTGGGGTTGATCCGGAGAATCCTAAAGGAGGTTACGACGGCTCCAGGAATTAATAAGGTCCAGGGGAAGAGGACCGCAAACTGTTCGAGCCAAAAGTTAAGCAATCCAAGGCGATCCCCGTCAACGGGCCATCGGCGGCCCAGCACCTGGTTAACCTGCTCGTTCCCGAACTGGTCGAGAATGAAACCAGGATAGCGATGCTCTACTGCCAAGTACCAGGGGAGGACTAAGGCGATAAAAATCAACCAGCCCGTCGAATTGAAAATGACTCGACGACAGACCACCCGCAATGCTGGCCGGAAAATGGCCGCTACTGAGAGAACACCTAGTGGAAGGAGAAGCCCATGCGCCCCTTTGCAGAGTACCGCTGCGGCCATTGATACCCAGAGCAGAATGAGCTCGGATTGCGGGACGGCGCGCTGCCTGTCCGACGTAGCTATTGCTGATGACGCGGTTTTTCGGAGAAGGCGGCGAAGTCGGATCCTCGCGCGCCGCGAAAACGAGCCCGACCTCAGGACGTATTTTCCTCTTTCTGTTGCCGCGACGCTCGGTTCCGAGAACGGCGGATCGCGAGGACCCGACGTCGCCAAGTTCTGAGAGAAAAGAGCTGCAAACGGACGGCTATGTCGGACAGGCAGCGATCCCTCTCCGACCCGGGCTAAACGAACCAGGAGCCAAAAACTGAACGTTGTCAGGAACCCGAACGCTGGCTCTGGCATAATCAGGTGACAGAACTGAAATGTTCCAAAGAAGGTTGCCAGGATAAGGGAACTCGCCAGGCTCGTCAGTTTGTCGCGACTGCATTCGTAGGCCAATCCGGCGGTCGCGATG
>JAFAHI010000275.1 GCA_019237325.1 Verrucomicrobiota bacterium
TGACCCGGATCTCTTCTCGGTGGTCAGCGTCTTTGGCGACCTAAAAGGCTTGCTGGAGCAGGTCAGCGCCGGCCCGAACGTTCCCTTTTTGCCCCATCACGTATCCCTTGCCGGCAAGAGCCAAGTAGTTATTCGGATCTAACGAAAGCGCCTTTTCGTAGTCAGCCCCGGCTTGGTCCCACTGCTTCAGCTTTGAATAGACATCTCCCCGGTGCACATACAAATCCGCATTGTCCGGCTTCAAGGAGATCAGGTGGTTAAAATCGCTAACCGCCTTGGTCGCATCCCCATTCGTTACGAAAATGTACGCGCGTCCCGCGTAATACTCGCTGTTATCAGGCGCTAACTCGATGGCTTTATTGAAATCGTTGAGCGCGTTGGTCTTATCGTTCTTCTTCAGCTCTGCAAAAGCTCGGCCTGCATAAAGCGACGGATCCCTAGCCTGGAGTTGGACCGCTTGCGTGTAGTCTGCGATTGCCTTATCCATCTCCCCCGCCCGACGGTAGGCCTCGGCTCGTTCTTTGACTGCGTCCAGATTTTTCGGATTTTCCGCAACGAGCGCATTAAGATCTTCCAGCTCCTTCGCCGGATTATTCGTGCGCAAATAAGCTAAAGCCCGGGCCCAAAGCGCCGTGGCATCCTTAGGGTTTTTCTCCAGTACCTTGCTGTAGTCGTCAATCGCCTCCTGCCATTTTCCGCTCCCGGCATAGACCTTGGCTCGGGTTATATAGTTCTGCGGATCGTCCGGTTTCGCAGTGATCAGCTTGGTCAGATCATCGATCGCCTTTTCCGGCTCCTTTTTCTGGATATAAAGAAAAGCGCGATACCGCAGAGCGTTTTCGTCGTTAGGTTCGGCCTGTATCACGGCGTCGAAATCCTGCTCGGCTTCATCAAGCTTACCCAGCTGAAAAAAAGCAAACCCGCGGTTAAACCGGGTGACGTGGTCATTCTCATTAGCCTTCAGGATCACATCGTAATCAGGCACTGCTTTGTCCCACTGCTTAAGATGCGCATACATGGCCGATCGGTTCTTGCGATACATCGGATCGTTTGGAGCCAGGTCCACCGCCTTCGTGAACGCTTCCATCGCCTCATTAATCTTCCCCTCTTTTACTAACTGCACCGCACGTGTGGTGTAGTCCCGGGCGGTCTCTTCGGCGAAGCATCGTGTCCCTATCCACGACACGCCTAGAATGGCGATCAAGCCAAGTTTTCTAAACATGGTTACCCAATCGTATGAGATTTTCGTCATATCAAGAGGCGACCTGTGGGTCGCGACCCATGGAGCGCTGCCTCGCTTGCGAGGCCGAAGGGTGGCCACCTTCAAATTTGGTAGGGGGGCGAGGCTCCCGAATGAGAGTTTCAGGTTCTACGTTTTAAGTTCGAAAGAGGCCGATCACCGGCCAACGTAGAACCTAAAACTTAAAAGCTATAACCTATAACGCTCGTGCGGGAGCCTCGCCCTACCAATTTTGGGCAGCCTCAACTTTGGTGGCGCGCGCAAAAAATTTGCAAACAAAACCGTGCCTCATGCGTCTAATCGATGAAGCTTTACTCCCCCAACTGCCGGTTACACCTAGGACGATATGGCTGTAAGAATCTGTTCATGGACCCTGATCCCGATGATATTTCTTCTATTTGGGTGCGCCTCTAGCGGCACCGGTCCAAGGACTTCCTCATCCCAGAAATTTCATAGTCCGGCAAAAGTGACCCCCACGAGTGGAACCGAGGCTCATCCATCGCCCATTTCACCGGCTGTCGGCGATACTTCCTTCCACGGACTCAGCCTGGCCAATTTCTATCAGCGGATTATCGGCGGACAGGTGGTCGAAGCCAGCAACGACCAGATCGTAGTCGAAGCCAAGGCCGACAAACCGAATTCTGATCCGGTCGCCCTCACCAACGACGCCATCATCGCTACCTCCGTCCGAGCCAGAATCGCCCGGGAATCGAAATTGAAAGACCGCGATTTCCAGGTGACCTCCAATGACGGCATTGTCTCAATCCGAGCCCAACATGACTCCCTGGATGATGCCCTGTCCGTCATCAACCTGACCCTAGCGGTCCCCGACGTCCGCGAGATCGTTTATATCTTGCCCACCAGGGTGTGACGGGGCAGGAGTCAGGAGCCAGAATCCAGGAGCTAGCACAGGCCGCCGCGCATTGGATCGTAATCGTCCTCGTCGTCGTCTTCGAATCGAGCGCACCGTTCGGCCTAAAGACGACTCCCGCTTTTCCGGCTACGGCCTTGTATCAATTACCGTTACGGTGCCGTCAAATTGGTTGGCCACATAAAGCGTCTCTCCGTTTGGTGCCATCTGTGCCCAAAACGGATAAGAGCCGACTGCGACGGGCGATCCAACGATTTTCCCGGTAGCAATATCGAACATCCCAACTTGATTCAGGAGCTCGTCAGCAGCGTTGTAATTGTACGGTACATACACATAACGCCCGTCCGGTGTGACTGCGGGTTCTCCTAGTTGATTACCAGCAGCGATACTGGGTGATACCAATATTTGCTTCGTTACTTTCCCAGTTTTTGCGTTGCAGAGGGTGAGGTAATTTTCCGTTGTCGTAATGTATAATGTGCTACCGCTGGGGTCACTCGTCATTCCCGTCGCAAGAAAAACTGCCTCGCCTCCTCCGGTTGAACGGGAAACTTTGCTTGAGACCGTGTTGATGAACTGCAGATAACTAGTTCCGGCGGTATTTAATAGGTCCGCTTGCGTACCTTGTTCCGTGAATACGACCAGAAATGGTGCGCCTTCAGGTTGAAGCGTCGTTTTCAGCGTACCATTCGACGTATCAAATACCGAGACCGTTCCCGCAATACCGGTAGATTGGTTTCCCTCGTTCGCAACATAAAGCTTTTTCCCGTTGGGAGTAACGGCCATACCTGCCGGAGTATCCCCGGCCGTCAAAGTGGCCTTCACCGGATAATCGGATTGCGTGGTGTCGATCGCATATACGCTTCCGGGACTGCCATTGCAGGATACGTACAACGTCTTACCATCCGGACTGATCGCCAAGTAGCCGGGGTTAGCACCGACAGAGACTGTCGCCTTCACCGTATAGTTATTGCTGGCGTCAAGCACGCTCACACTGTTTGAACCGCTGTTGGCCACGAACACCGTCTTGTTATTAGGACTAACAACAATCCCCATCGGCCGCGTCCCAACACCGACTGTGATAATCACCGAATTTTTGGGTGGCCTAGCCGCAACGCCAATAGAATCCGCCGGCTGCGCTAATCCGGACGACGCGATCATTATGCTTCCTGACAAACCCATCGCCAAAACCAGGCGAAAGCCGACCAGGTTTACTAACGTTTGTTGCTTAAACTTTTCCGTCATAGAGAGATGAAAATTTATTTTCGAAGAGAAAGGTTCGAGTGCCCGCTCAGGCGCTGGAAAAACCTACGGCGTAGTATCAACCACGGTTACGCTGCCGCCGATTGAGTTGGCTACATAAAGCGTGTCTCCGTTTGGCGCCATTTGCGCCCAAACTGGGTAAGAGCCAACTTGGATGGGCGAGCCTACGATTTTCCCTGTACCAACATCGAACATCGCCACTTGATTGATGTACTCACGTAGAGTGTAATTGTAAGCGTACGGCACATACATATAGCGTCCGTCTGGTGTGACCGCAGTCTGTCCCAGATATGTCTGAGAGGCTATGTTGGGCGAGACCAAGAATCGCTTAATCACCGCGCCGGTTTTTGCATTGCATACGGTGACGTAGTTCAAGTCACTGGCGATGTATAATGTGCTACCGCTAGCGTCGGTAGTCATTCCCAGCGGAAAAAAAATTCGCCCGCCGGCCACGGTTGACCGAGAAAGTGTCCCGGTGACCGTGTTTATAAACTGAAGATAACCAGTCCCGCCGCCGTTCAATAGATCAGCTTGCTTCCCTTCTTCCGTTAATATGAATTCAAACGGTTCCCCGCCCGTTTGAATGGTCGTCCCCACATTCTTTGACATATCAAATATCTCGACCCCTCCCGGAGTGGACTCAGAATATCCCGAGTAAGGAACATAAAGCGATTTCCCATCAAGAGTAACCGCCAAACCCTTCGCAAAGCCGTTAATCACCAAATTCGCCTTCACCGGATAAGTGGGTTGAGTTGTATCGATCACGGATACATTCCCGACAATGCCCGTTGGAGGAGTAGCATAGCCGCCTACGTATAAAGTCGTCCCGTCCGGACTGATAGCCAGGTAATCCGAAACCGTCCCAGGGAGAGAGATTGTCGCCTTGACCATATAATTATTGGTCGCGTCTAGCACGGCCACGTTTTCATACTCGGTGGCCACATACACCGTCTTGTTGTCAGGGCTTACGACAATCGCAGACGGGGTCTGGTCCACTCCTAGCTGGACCGTGGTAATCACCGTATTTTTGGGAGACGTCCCCGTAGCGGCAATGCCAATGGAATCTGCAGGCTGGGCTAACCCGGAGGACGCCATCATCATACTCCCTGACACACCCATCCCGAAAACCAGGCGAAGACACATCAGTCTCGCTACAGTCTGTTGCTTAAATAGTTGCATTATCGGAAGAAGAACAAAACGACTGGGTCCTCTTTATCCAGTCCCCGTCCCGCTTCCGTGCGGCCCGCCAGCCCGCCGTCGAGACTTTCAGATAATCACAAAATCCACAAATAAAATAACGCGTCCAACGGGCATCTGGCGACGGAGCCTCCGTAAGGCAAAGCGGACCAAGTAGTAATCAATAACAAAATTTTTAACCGCCACTTCAGAAACCGGCAAATTGAGCTGAAAATGAGTGACCAGTAACCCACTGATTACTAATTACAGCCGCATGACCAACCACGTTTCAGGAACAACGCTCCGGCAGCGGCCAGGCAGCGGCCGGACCAAGTTCACCGGGCACGACCAAATTACCATCCCTAATCACGTCTCCCCTTCATCCCTCACTGTCCCGGCGTGGCAGCAGGTGAAGCCACAGGCTTCGGCGCGACCTGCTTCAATAATTGAAACAGCTGACTATCCGTCGACAGGATGATGGTAGAATCTTTCGTGAAGATCTTCCGATATGCATCCAGCGTCTTCAGAAAAGTGTAGAACTCCGCTGCCTGCGAATCCTGCGTATACGCCTTGGCATAGATCTCACTCGCCTTCGCATCTGCCTCACCCCGTATCTGTTGTACCTGGCGATAAGCATTAGATTGGATTTCGTTCAGATCGCGCTCGCGTTGCCCGGCGATTCGCGCCGACTCGCCTTCTCCTTCAGACCGGAACCGCTGTGCGATCTGGAGTCGTTCACTAATCATCCGTTGGTAAATTCGATCAAGAACGTCTGGATTGTAATTCACGCGTTTGATTCGGAAATCGAGTACGGTAATACCAAACTCTGCCAATTTCTGGGCGGCAGCCGTCTTGATTTCCTCTTCGATTTTCTGCCTCCCAAATTCGATCGGCGGCAGAATCCCGATCACACCGGTTGGACCCCCTTTAAGAGTCTCGTCTCGGAGCGGCTGCCGATTCTTATCGGTGCGCACAATCTCGATCAGATCGTGTTTCGCGATCGAGTTACGCGTCTCACTGCCCAGGATGTCTTCCAGACGCGACTGCGCGCTTCGTTCATCATGTAACCGGACGAAATAGGTCTTCGGATCTTCGATACGCCAGCGAGCAAAGGTATCGACATGAATATAGGTTTTGTCCCGGGTCGGGATCGCCACTGGCGCTCCATCCCATTCCAGAAACCGTTTATCCAGCGTATTGACGGTTTGCACAAAGGGCACTTTGAAATGCAGCCCAGGTTCTGTGATCGGTTCGCCCACCGGTTGCCCGAACTGAGTGATAATTACCTGTTCCGTTTGATCGACCGTATAAACCGACAAAGAAATCACCAGTATCCCTACAAAAGCCGCCGCTAACACCACTACCAAAAGTCTGCCAGGTCTCATAGCTCTTTACCTTTCACTTCTCACTTATCACCTGTCACCCCAAGTGCCTCTCCGGCTTTGTTCGAGAGCGGCAACACTGGCAGCAGCTGCCGTAAAGAATCGTCCACAATAATCTTCGGGCCAGTCTCCGGGAGCACATCCTCCATGGTCTCCAGGTAAAGCCGGGTCCGCGTGATATCCGGCGCCTTGATGTACTGTTGGAGCACAGCAGTAAACGCGGCGACGTCGCCCTCAGCTTCATTGACCCGTTTGAACCGATAACCTTCCGCTGCTCGAATAGTCTCGTCGGCTTGACCTTTCGCTTTCGGCACCACTTTGTTGTACTCGCCGTTAGCGATATTGATCGCGTTTTCACGATCTTGCTGCGCCTTGTTCACTTCGTTGAACGAGGCTTGTACTTGGGCTGGCGGATTCACGTTTTTCAACTGTACCTGATCCACGCGAATCCCGAGATGATAGCGCTTGGACAATTCTTGCATTCGGGCCAGCGCCTCGATCTCGATGTCTTGCCGGCCGATCGTGATGACTTCATCCACCGTGCGATCCCCAATCACTTCCCGCATTGCTGCCTCTGACACGTCGCGAAGGGTCTCCCCTGGGTTCCGCACTTCAAAAAGATATCGGCTCGGGTCATCGATCCGATATTGAACGACCCATTCCACCAGGGCAGCATTCAGGTCACCGGTGACCATCGATTTTTCCTCCATGGGATCCTGGCTCGGCTGAATCGGGTTGGTCAGATAACCCGGCGTTGTGAAACCGAACTCGAGTTTCAACTGTCGCCGCGTAGGCAGAATCGCGACCGTATCGATCCCAAACGGCAGCTTGAAGTGTAACCCAGGCTCAACCGTTATCAGGTATTTCCCAAAACGCAGAACCACCCCCTGCGAATCTGCTGCCACCGTGTAATAAGAGGTCACCCCTAACACCGCCACCACGAAGACGATGAGCAGGGCGAGTACGATCCCTATCGCGGATCGAATGTTGACATTTACGTTAAATTCAGGCGGGCGATGATCAGGCACAAGGCGGAACGTATTGAGAAATCATGCCGGGCACAAGCACCAAGCCTTTGAGCGCTGCCTACAGAAAAAATCTCACGCAAAGACGCAAAGGCGCAAAGGTGAAACGGAGCCGAAAGAATCGTCACGGCCGAGCGACGCCTTGCTGCACCGAGCGAACGAGGCCTACAGGGTTTCCACCCGTAGAACGCTACCCTCGGAAAGATTGATTCCCACGTTTCCGCGGGCCAACACCGCAATGGCAACCTCCGCGGTGGCGATCCTGTTCCTCTCCGTTTTACCTTTGCGCATTTGCGTCTTTGCGTGAGATTTTTCCGTAGCTCGTATGCGAACATTACTCGCTCTCCTCGCCCTTGCCTCCTTCGCCGTCACAACGGCGCGTTCTCAAACGACAACCGATTTTCAATCGCTTGCTCGTCTTTTCGATTACGATGCCAAACAACCACTCGATGTCCAAGATAAAATCATTGAAGAGTTCCCGGACGGCACCCTTCATGACCTGACCTATACCAGCCCAAAAGGCGGTCCCGTAGACGCTTATCTCATAGTGCCAAAGGGTAAAGGACCATTCGCAGGCGTCCTGTTTGGCCATTGGGGGAACGGTACCCGGGCAGAATTCATTCCCGAGGCCAAAATCTACGCGAAGGCCGGAGCGGTTTCGCTGCTTCCTGACTACCCCTGGGACCGGCCACAACCTTGGTATCGATCACTCGATCATTACGATAAACCGGAAGTGGACCGGGAAAACATAATCCAAACCGTCATCGATCTTCGCCGCGGGATCGATTTGTTGCTCGCCAGGACCGACGTTGATCCGGCCCGGCTGGCCTATATCGGTCACAGCTACGGTGCACAATGGGGTTCGATCCTGACCGCAGTAGACAAGCGCATGAAGACCACCATTTTGATGGCTGGAGTCGCCCAGTTTGGTGATGTTTATTTGCGAACCACCGATCCGGGTCTAACCGATTTCAGAAAATCTCAGCCGGCCGGCCAGTTGGAAAAATATTGTGACGTCGTCGGCCAACTCGACGCGATCAATTTTGTCGGACATGCCGCACCCATTCCTCTCCTGCTCCAATTCGCGAATTACGAGCAATACTTCGATAAGACCTCGATGCAACAATACGTCAGCACTGCCAGCGAGCCGAAGAAGGTGCTGTACTACGATACCGCACATGATCTCAACGACTTTCAGACTTTGGAAGATCGATACAACTGGCTAGTGTACTATATCCATCTGCGTCGCGAACCCATCCTCCAAGAAACTAGGTAACATCAGAAGAACACAGGAAACAGAAGAAAATCTCACGCAAAGCCCCGGTAGCGGCGACTGTCCATGAGGCCCAATCGTGTGCCTTATCTATGATCTTAACGAAGCGACAGGTGTGCTTGCGCTCAACGCGCAGTCGCCATCCGAGCGTTGATGGCGACTGGGTTCTGCGGTTAGCCACGCCTGCGGCTTCGATATAGCCCGGTTTTAAAGCACACTATTAGGCCTCGTGGACAGTCGCCGCTACCGAGGCACCTGCTATCCGCTGCGCCCTAAACAGCAAGAAGCTAAATCGCCTCTCCTTCCGGCGTCGGACTCGGAGCTGGTTCCGGGGCTGAGTTTAATTGGCGTCCACGCAGGATCGCTACCGCCGCGTCTTCAGGAGTCATAATTAAAGTCTCGCTGTTAGCAGGGTTATAAACAAATACCGTCAGCGCGATCCCGGATAGTGTCTTGCCGGCTACTGGCGAATACACTTTGAAATGAAAGTTAACCACGCTCCACCAGCGGGTCGACTCTTTTTCAAAATAGTCGATTTGCCATTCCGTACGATTTTCGACCTCAATCTCCGCCTTGGGGGCAGACATGGCGTCACGGATTAGGCTCACGATCGATGAATCCATCGCTTTATTCGCCGAACCCTGAGTATCTGGGCCGTATTCCTCGGCCTGAAGCGAGAAACAAAAGAAGACCGATGCAAACAACCAAAAAGAAATCTTCATCGTAGGCCTCCCAATCACCTCCAACCCAAGTTCGCCACTGGAACCTCAGCCGGATTGGTTATTCGAGGTGCAATAAGAACCTTTATCCGCGTATAATTGATCCATGACTGAGCTATCACTGAGATCGATATTCGTAAACTAACCGATACAATCCAAAGCAATTACCACAACGAAGCGATAACCGTAGTGAACGACCACGTGATTCGAGTAAGTGTGATGACCGGCGGTTACCCTTGGCATCTGCATCCGAATTCTGACGAGACGTTTATTGTAATGGAAGGCACGCTCGTCATTGAAACCAAGGATAAGGTCCTTGATTTACTCCCCGGTCAACTGGCCACAATACCAGCCAATGTGGCTCATCGCACCCGGCCCGCCGGCGCACGTTCCGTGAACTTGACAGTGGAAAACCAAAAGAACGAAACCGTTTTTCTGTAGAGGCAGCGTTTATCGCAGCCCTCCCTCCGTTACCGCCCCGCCCGACGAAGCCTCTGACCTGTCCGGTGCCGGGATTTGAGACAAATACCCGCCCGCCGCACTTCTTTCGGACTCCATCCGGCAAAAGTTTGGGCATCACCACGCGCGATCAAGTATTCCATTGGTTTTGCACCAACCTTTGTACAGGAGACACTGCCCGCCCTCTCTAAGCCTGAGGCATCACGAACTGCTTGCCGGAATACGCTTAATTTATTGGACCGCCTAGACCCCAACTATTTTGCTTTCACCCTCAGTTCGAAAAGCGGCTATTCTCTGAACGGCTTCACCAGCCTCTATTTTAGTTTTATTACCCTTGGCACGGTCGGTTATGGTGATATCGCTCCAATGTCAGCCATGGCGAGAATGTTGGCGATGGTGGAAGCGATGTTCGGTATGTTTTATATGGCGATGCTAATTGCTCGATTGGTCTCACTCTATTCCTCCAAAACTCCGCTCGAAGTCGTTAACCGGGAGGGAATCGGAGACACGAAGGGAGTCGAATCCGAGAACTCGCAAACAAGAGATCAAGAGTGAATCGTGTTCCTCGAAACTGGCTGTCGGATCGGGACGCCCTCGCGAGGTGACTCTTAGACTAGAAATTCCCTTTAAACTACAACGGACGAGCAAATGAAAGCTCATGGCCATCCGGATCGGGCATATGAAAGTAACGTTCGCCCCAGGAGGCATCTTGTGGGCGGTCTGGATGTAAGCCCTTTTCCATCAGGTACGCCCAGAAACGGTCAACATCAGAAATGTGAAAAATTAGCCGGCCCCACTGGATGCTGGGATTGCCATGTTCGAGGTTCAGAATCGTGTCGCCGTCTCTTGTGCGGAGTGATGTGAAATCTGAGCCTTCGCCACCATAGAAGATCTCCAGTCCCAAGACGTCTCTGTAAAAGCGGACGGATGCTTGCATGTTAGCAACCCGCAGGGTAACTGCAGAAATCTTCTCAACCATACATCAGGTCGTTTGATGAAAGGGGCGTCGCGGACCTAAGCAGCCGCTATCTCAGTCCCTCCCATCCCGGTCCACCCCATCCATTCCACGTGCCCCAATCCGCTTCTTCCCCAAACCCGGCGGCTTCAAGACTTTCGTTTCTAAATTGAATCGCGGTACGAATCTGCTGGTAGGCTTGATACTGAGTTCGACCACCTATATACGCCCGATTGTTAGCTGCGTCCGGGAAAACGTAATAGGTCTTCCCGTCTTTCTGGACCATCGTCACTCTATCAGAGGGAAGTGCTCTAAGTCTTTGTTGGTGCGCGGCAGTACGGGGGGTGATCACTTTGAAGCCCGCGGCGATTAGATCCTTCTCTC
>JAFAHI010000023.1 GCA_019237325.1 Verrucomicrobiota bacterium
ACTCGCGCGTCGATCAGGCCGAAGCGCCACCCCCCAGAGTAACGTTGACCGGCCCCTTCGCTACGCTGCATTGCTGCTGCGCACTGGCTGCATCCGCTCTGGCAAAGGCACAGAACTTCTGTCAACGTTTTCCATACGAGCGCGGACTCGCATGGGTAGGATTTGACTCCTCTTTCCCTTGTCTCACCGTTTGTTACTTCCGACTTAGTCATTTCTCATCCGGCATTTCGCGCGCTCCTACGGAGCTAGTCACTCGCACATCACGCGGCCACGGCAAACTGATCTACCGTATTGATTAGGAAATCGCCCACAGCGTGTAACGCCAAGGTGTATTTATTAACCGGGAGTTTTTGCAGATCGGTTTGCGCTCCCACGATCAACTGCTTGGTGGTCTCAACGGCCCGCTTCAAACAACCTTTGGCCACCACCTCTTGTTCAATCTGGAGCAATTCTGCCTCGTCGCCGCGCAACAAGATTTCGTTGAGTTGCCCGTGCTGGCTGGGGTCGGTGGCCTCCACCAGGTAAAGCATCGGCAATGTCAGTTTCCCTTTTCTGAGGTCAGTGCCAAGATCTTTCCCCGCGCTTTCGGTAGATCCAGCGAGATCGAGGCAATCGTCGTATACTTGATAGGCAGTACCTAACCGCGAGCCGTAAGACTTAAGCGCAGTGATGATCTCCGGCGCCGCTCCACTAAGTAAGGCCCCCAGCTCACCCGCAGTGGCAAACAGGGCTGCCGTTTTTAGCTCGATGATCCGAAGATATTCTGAGATCGAGAGATTAACGTCGTGTCGGCGCTGCGTCTGGATGATTTCGCCCGAACAAACGTCGCGAGCGGCGTGTGCCACCTGCCGGCAAATTTCCTGGTTAGAGAAACTCGTCGTCAGTTTCAGTGCATGAGCAAAAAGGACGTCACCGAGTAGGACCGCGAGCGAATTCCCCCATTTGGCGCTGGCAGTCGGTTGGTCGCGCCGCAATTCTGCGCCGTCCATAATATCGTCGTGTACGAGCGTGGCCAAATGAACCATCTCGATCGCGACGGCCAAATCAACGTGGCCAGGTGAAATCTCACCGGTTGCGCCTCCGGCCAGCAGCACTAGTGCCGGGCGGAGTCGTTTACCGCTGCTTCCACAAGCGTAGGCGACGTACCCTTCAATATCGGGGTCAAAGGCGCGAGCTTGCTCCTTAATCCGCTCCTCCACTGCGTAGAGGTAAGGATTGATCAACTCGAGTGCGGGCTGGATCTTAGAAGCCGCCAGCGCACGGTGGGCGGCCTTTGTGAAAAATTTCACAAGCTGACCATGGTTCGGGTTAAGATTCTCGTCAACGTTCCTCCCCGCCGGTCGTTCCTTTTGGGATCTCTTCCGCAGGCAACGTCGTCCGTAATACAACCGTTCCATCTTGGCCGGGTTCGATGAGTTGATCGTGAGCGAATGCTGGAATCAAAAAAAGGTCTCCTGGTTTAAAGGTCGCACCATCGTATCGAACCGCTCCGGCAACGCACTGGAAAACCGCGAACCGCGGGAGGCTATTTGCCTTTCGCGCTTCACGCAATTCCCAACGTTCGACATGAAAATGCCGGCATGACGCGATAACCTCACCCTCCGGAACTCCCAGGGCGGGTTCGACATCTTCAAAGTCCGTACAAGCAAGCGATTCAGAAACGTGGAGTTTGCGCGGTTTTCCGTCCGAGTCCAAGCGATTCCAATCAAATAAGCGATAAGTGGTATCGCTATTTTGCTGAATCTCGAAAATCAGATTGCCGCGATCGATTGCGTGAATGCGCCCGCTCGGGATGAAGATGAAGGTGTCGGTTTGGGTTGGCAGAGAATGGACAAGACTTTCTACCACCCCATCTGCCAACGCCTGTCGCATGTGGTCACGGGTAACACCCTTTTTAAGACCTGCGTAAACCTGTGCGCCGGGCTCAGTCTGGACAAAATACCAGACCTCGGTCTTTGGTTGACCCTGTAACTCCTCTGCTAACGTCGCCGGCGGGTGTACCTGAACCGAGAGCCTGTCCGTGGCATCGAGGATCTTTATCAAGATCGGGAACCGGTGATCGCCGAATTCGTGTCCGAAGATCTCTTCTCGACGCTCAGTCCATAGGCGGTGCAACGTCCAACCTTTAAAAGGTCCCTCTTGGACCACGCTCTGTGCCTCCTCTCGATCAACCAATTCCCAGGATTCACCGATTCGGCAGCCATCCGGTAAACTGCGTCCGAAAGCGGAGCAGAGCGATTGACCACCCCAGACCCGTTCCTGATAAATCGGCCCAAACGTCATGTAATGCTCCATCGGGGCAGATTTTACCCAAGATGCGGATGTAGTCGCGAGGAAATGTTTGAGGAGTTCGGTAGGGCGAAAAACCCGACTTCGCAAAGCCTACGTCGCGGCCTAACTCAGATTCGTGCCAGACCCCGTCCGCTCGGGCGCGCCATAGCGAAGCGGCGGCGGCTCGGCGCGCTCACCGCCTGCCTAACATCTTAGATGTTCCCGCGCCGGTTTTGAGCCGTTCCTTCGTGTGATATTGGCCAACAGGTGGTTTGCACGGTGCTGGATTGTACGTTGCTAGAATTTGGAAGACGAAGGTGATTATTTCCGGCTGCGGTTCTGCGGATCAACAGCGGCGGTCACCCACAATTACGCGCCCGGACCGGCTCAAAACCTGCGCGTACGGTCTCATGGAGAAACCATGTTCTGGGCGCGCCGAGCCGCCGCCGCTTCGCTATGGCGCGCCCGAGCGGATGGGGTCTGGCACGAATCTGAGTTAGGCCGCGACGTAGGCTTTGCGAAGTCGGGTTCTTCGCCCTACCGAACTCCTGAATTGAAAGCGCCGTCGAAGGAACTAAAATGACCGTAAATGCCCAGGTCCCGCCGGCAAAATCCATGGAAGGGAGTAATCGGGCTAGTTGCTCTCGGGATCGGGACAGTTGTTTTTTTGGCACTGATTTCCTATAACCCGGGCGACGTTCCTTCGTGGGTTTGGTTCAGCTACAAGAGTCCACCTAATAATCCAACCCAGAACTTTATCGGTCCGACCGGGGCCATTGTGGCTGGATTTCTGTACCTTACGCTGGGCGCGGCGGCATACCTGGTGACGTCTCTGCTTCTTGGATTTGGAGTTGCCAAGCTTTTCCTGCCCGGGTTTCGCATTTTTAGAAGGTTGCCCTGGGCGTTGCTCTTTGTCGTGAGTGGCGCGGCGCTCACCCAACTCCAGCCATGGTTTCTACGAAGTTGGGAACAGCAGTTCAAATTGCTAGGCCCCGGGGGGATGCTCGGTTATTGGGTAGGGGCGGGGTTATTGCAGAACGCCCTCGGTAAGATCGGCTCGATCGTCGCTCTAATCTGTATCTATCTGGTGAGCTTAGTGTGGCTTACCGGGATCCGGCCGGTGGCGATCGTGAAGCAGATTTTCTTGGGAATGCGGGCTTTGGCTCGGCAGGCAGCAACGGAACGGGAGCAAAAGCGGTTGGCTGCCGCGGACGAACGCGAGCGCCTGGAATTGGATCAGAGGAAGATCGAGCGGGAGATCAAAAGACAAGAGCGCGAGCTCAAAAAGAAAGGCGTTTCGATACCGGAGGAGCCAACGGTTCCACGCCCTGAACCGAAAGTATTCGACACCGTCGCAGCGCCCTCTCCGCCGAAAAAACCGAGTCGTCCAGCTCCGCCGCCCAAGCCCGCAGAGGAGCACTACGAGCTGCCCGGCATCGATCTCTTCGATCCGGTTGAAGCTGAAAGCCGAAAAGCAAGCGATCCGGCAGAATTGAAGGAGATCCAGGCGGTCCTGGTCGATACACTCAAGCAGTTCAATATTGATGTCGCCCCGGGAGACATCACTCGAGGCCCGACGATCACCCGATACGAGGTCTATCCGGCCCGTGGGGTGCGCGTGGATAGAATAACTAGCCTAGAACGCGACCTGGCCCGGGCAACCCGGGCCGAACGGATTAACATTCTTGCTCCGATCCCGGGCAAAGACACGGTGGGGATCGAGATTGCTAATACGAAGAAAGTCAAAGTCGCGTTGCGAGAAATCGTGGAGTCCCCGGATTGGGCGCAAACCAAAATGAAGATTCCGATTGTGCTCGGCAAGGATGTGTACGGGAAGATCATTTTGGGGGATCTCGCGCAGATGCCGCACTGTCTGGTGGCGGGGACAACGGGCAGCGGGAAGAGCGTTTGTATCAATGCGGTTATAGCCAGCATCTTGCTTCGCTTTTCCCCGGCCGATCTTCAATTCGTGATGATCGACCCAAAGGTCGTGGAGATGCAGATGTACAACTCGCTGCCTCACCTAAAGATCCCGGTCGTCACGGACCCGAAGAAAGTTCTGTTAGCGCTGCGTTGGGTTGTTTCCGAGATGGAGAAGCGATACCGGATTTTCGCGCACGTCGGGGTGCGGAATGTTTCCGGGTTCAACGCCAGGCCGAAACCAAAATCCCAGAAGGAGCTGGATTTAGAAGCTGATTCCGGACGAGACGGTCAAACGCGGCCCAATGTTGCCGGTGGTGCGCGCAACGCCCGTGACGAAGACTTGATCATTCCGGAGAAATTGCCCTACATCGTCGTGATCATTGATGAATTAGCCGATCTGATGCAAACGGCTCCCGCCGATGTGGAGAGCGCCATTGCCAGAATTACCCAAATGGCTCGTGCAGCTGGGATTCACATGATTGTGGCTACCCAGACGCCACGAGCGGATATTATCACCGGCGTTATTAAGGCGAACATCCCGACCCGGATCGCGTTTCAAGTCGCTTCTAGTCTAGATAGCCGGGTTATTCTCGACGAAAACGGGGCGGAACGGTTACTTGGACAGGGAGACATGTTTTATCGGCCTCCAGGGACTTCGCGGTTGGTTCGATCACAGGGAGTGCTGGTAACTGATGAAGAAATTCATCGGTTGGTTAGTTTTGTCTCGGCCCAGGCTCAACCTTCGTTCGACGCGGATGTTCAAAACCAGTTAGAATCGAGCTCCTCGCCAGAAGAGGATGTTACCGAGGAGGATGAGGAGCTAGTCAGTCGTTGCTTAGAAATTATCCGCCAAGAAAAAAGAGCTTCTACCTCTATGCTACAGCGACGTTTACGCCTCGGATATACCCGCGCGGCGAGGGTAGTTGACATTCTTGAACGCAGAGGCATTTTGGGCCCTGGCGAAGGAGCTAAACCAAGAGAAATCAAGGTTGATCTCGACGCTCTGGTTGGCGAATCCAGCATGGATCGCGACCAACTCTTCGGGGGCTAATACTTCGTTCTATCGATCAAATTGATTTTCGGATGGTTGAGACAGTTGGCAGAAGGCTTCAAAAGGCGAGACAGGAAAGGAAGTTGACGATCGACGAGGTCGCGGCGGCTACGAAGATAAGGCCGGAGCGTATCGTCGATCTGGAGGCGGACGACCTCACTCATTTTCCTAGCTTGGTCTATGCCCGTAGCTTTTTGGTCAAGTATGCCCGTTTTCTTGGCCTGGATATTCAGGACGACTTAGAAAATTTCCAGGTAAACCGGGCTGTCGGGTTCGGCGAGTTTAAATATTTGACGGCGGCGCCTCCTCCTAAATTCCGGCCGGAACCACGGTTTAACCAACCAAAGAAAAGCTTGGCGCCGCCCTTAATACTTGCGGTCATCGCAGTTGTAATTTTGATCGGGGTGCCACTGATCGCCTTTTTCGCAGTAAACCTTTCCCGATTGAGTCCCGGAGACGAGGAACAAAATAAGACGGTAGGGGCGGCACCGGCACCGCGAGTGCAGCAGTCTGCAACGCCTTTAATAGCAAAATCGCCGTTGGCGGCTACGTCACCCGAACTTCTCAGACAGCCGCTAGCTTCACCAACCGGTCCGGCTCAAGTCTCCACCAACGCGCAGACACCGGCGGTGGCGTCGCCCACTCCGGAGCCAACCGTAGAAGTAAGGCGCGCTTTGCCGGTTACCGCGGCGGATAAAGATTCTGCTAACGCTTCTCCTTCGGCGTCCGCGTCTGCGTCTGCGTCGGTCGAGGCATCTGCGTCTCCAAGTGCGCCACCTTCTCAGAAACTGGAAATAAAGGTAAAAGAACGGACTTGGCTTCGAGTTACCAAAGACCGGGAGAATTCGGAGCCGGTCTTCAATGATTTCATTGGGCCAAACAGTCCCGCTATCGTCATCCAGGGCAAAAGGTTCTGGCTTAAGGCTCTCGACAAGAGTGCATTGGAGCTGCGCAAAAACGGCCAGGCAGTTAACGGTCAGGACGGTGATATTGTAATCGAGTGAGTAGTGTTATGACCGTTGACAGTCAGGTAAGAGACGAACTATCTGCAGGCCTCGCCACCAAACCAACGCCGATCCGGGTTGGAATGATCAGTCTTGGTTGCGCCAAGAACCTCGTGGATGCCGAGATCATGTTGGGGGACGTCCGGGCGAAAGGGATGGAAATTACCCGCTCTGCGGAGGACGCCGATGTCATGATCGTTAACACGTGCGGCTTTATCGACGCGGCGAAGGAAGAATCGATCGAAGCAATTTTGAGCGCGCATGAGCAGCGCCTCTCTCGTAAGGGCGGACGCCAGAGGCTTGTGGTGAGCGGGTGTTTGTCTCAGCGTTTTGCCAATGAGTTGGCCGCCGAGATTCCTGAGGTCGATGCCTTTATTGGCCTAGACCAGGTCGCAGAAGCCGGAGAAATCATCGAACGATTATTGCGGACGGAGACGGGTTCGCCGCCCGTCAATCTGGTTGGGGGACGATCCAGGTTTATCCCTGATTATGACACCCCTCGATTCCAACTGACTCCCTCGCATTTTGCTTATGTAAAGATTGCGGAGGGCTGCAATCATCCCTGTAGCTTCTGCGTGATTCCCCAAATGCGAGGCCGGCACCGGAGCAGGAGCATTGAGTCAATCGAAGAAGAGGTGAGAAGGTTGGTCGGTGCCGGTGTGAAAGAGATCAACCTGATCAGCCAGGACACCACCTACTACGGAATGGATTTGTGGGCGGCCAAGGCGGGACCACGCCAGCCGGTAGACTCGGATCGTGGGCCAACTTTGACGAGATTGCTCGATCGTCTGGCTACGATCGATGGCCAGTTTTGGATCCGGCTGCTGTACACGCATCCGGCGCACTGGAGCCGCGAGCTCATGGATGCGGTCGCAGCGAACCCGAAGGTGGCGAAGTATATAGATATCCCGCTGCAACATATCGATGACGAGGTTTTGCAGGTGATGCGGCGCGAGACGTCCCGCCAACATATTGAGAATCTGTTGGCAGAGATGAGGGAACGGATTGCTGGCGTTTTCCTTCGGACTACGTTCATCGTTGGTTTCCCTGGGGAGACAGACGAGCAGTTTGAGGTTCTGCTCGACTTCATAGAACGGACACGATTTGAGCGGTTGGGTGTCTTCCAATACTCCCAAGAGGAAGGATCGCGCGCTGGGAAATTAGCGAATCAGATTAGCAAGACAGTGAAACAGATGCGGTATCGAACGGCAATGGCGCTTCAGCAACGAATCGCTGCCCAGTGGGCAACGGCACAGATAGGGCTGACTCGACAAGTGTTAGTAGAACAACCGCTCATCGGCAGAACCGAGGGCGACGCCCCGGAAGTTGACCCTCGTGTGCTGTTGGACAAACCGTCGCCGGTCGGCCAGTTTGCGACGGTTAGGATTACCGGAACTCAGGTATACGATTTGCGAGGAACCGTATCGGAAGAGTGACAAAAATACCTTTTTTCGATCTGCATAGGCAGTTTCAGCCGCTCCGAGCGGAGATCCTGGAAGACTTGGCACAGGTCTGTGAGTCGCAGGCTTTTATCCTCGGACCGAAAGTAGCGGAATTTGAAGAGCGGATAGCCGCGTTCAGCGGAGCGAAATTCGGAATAGGAACATCCTCGGGGACCGACGCGCAGTTGCTCATTCTGATGGCGCTAGGGATCGGACTGGGCGACGCGGTCATTACTACGCCGTTTACCTTCTTTTCCACGGCGAGTACGGTCGTTCGAGCCGGCGCTAAGCCGCTTTTTATCGATATTGATCCGGCAACTCTGAACGTTTCCGTGCCGAAGCTTGAAGAATTCCTGAAGACAGAATGTGTCGCCGGCGAATCCGGGCTTAGAACGCGGGATGGCCTTAAGGTTCGAGCCTTAATACCGGTTCATCTATTCGGGTTGTGCAGTGACCTAGCTGGACTTCGCCGGCTCTGCGACCAATGGAAGCTGACTCTGATAGAGGACGCGGCTCAGGCATTGGGAGCGTCGTTCCCGGATGGGGACCGGCAGTTAAAAGCAGGAAGCGTCGGTGTCGCGGGTTTCTTTAGCTTCTACCCGACTAAGAATCTAGGGGCGTTCGGAGACGCGGGCTTGGTTGTCACGAGCGACCCTGATCTGGCAAAAAAGTTACAGATCGTAAGAAATCATGGGATGGACCCCAAATATTATCACGAGGTGGTTGGCGGAAATTTTCGCATGGATGCGTTGCAAGCCGCCGTCTTATTGCGTAAGTTCGGGCATCTCGAAAGTTGGTCGAAAAGAAGATGGTCTATCGCTCAGCGATACCAAAGCGGATTGAAGGGTTTAGGAATTGGGCTTCCGGTGGAACCGTACCACGAAGCATGTGGCTGGCGGGGGCATATCTATCATCAATTCGTGGTCCGGACACCACGGCGCGACCAGCTAAGAACAGCGTTGAATGAACAAGGTGTTGGAACCGAGATCTACTATCCTCTTCCGCTGCACGAGCAGCGATGTTTCCAAAACCTTGGGTATCGAACGGGCGATTTTCCGGTCGCCGAACAGACCGCTAAGGAGTGTCTAGCCTTGCCTATTTTCCCGGAACTGACCGACGACGAGCAGGCCTTAGTGGTCCTTAAGATTCGGGAGTTTTTTGCACGCTAATCGAATGACAGACGCCAAAGTTAGAAGTAGCAGGATTGCCTATTTGGTTGGAGTCTATCGAGATCAACACGGTAAAGACGAAGCGAGTAGTCTTTTGGACGAGCTCAAATTGCTCGTCCAGACTCTGGGAATAGCAGTTGTTCACCAGGAGTTGGTAAGGATTCAAGAAGCGAACTCTAGATACTTCGTTGGTTCCGGACGGGCCGAAGGAATCGTGGCCCATGTGCAACAACTGGGCGCTGATCTAATTGTATTCGACAACGATCTTACGCCGGCGCAGCAGCGAAATTGGGAGGCGCTTTCCCAATTGCCCGTGATCGACCGCCAAGAGATCATTCTAGATATTTTTGCCCAACGCGCTCAGACAAAAGAAGCCCGGCTGCAAGTCGAGCTAGCGAGGTTGGAGTATTCGCTGCCTCGATTAACTCGGGCATGGGGGCACTTGAGCCGCCAAGCTGGTGGTGTCGGTGGAAGAGGCGAAGGCGAGACTCAGCTCGAAACCGACCGCCGAATCGTCAGGCGGCATATCGATGCCGTCAAAGCGGATCTTGAATTGGTTCGATCCCGGCGAGCTACCCAGAGAAAGCAACGCGAGCGTCTCCCTCTTCCGCACGCCGCCATCGTCGGGTACACCAACGCGGGTAAATCTTCACTACTCCGCCGGCTCACCGGCGCCGAAGTGTTAGTGGCAGATAAGCTATTCTCGACGCTGGACCCAACGACTCGTAGGGTTGACCTCGGCAACGGGCAACCACTTCTCTTAACCGATACCGTTGGTTTTGTCCGGAACTTGCCGCACCGGCTCATCGAATCGTTCAAAGCAACTTTGGAAGAAGCCGCTCGAGCTGACTTCCTCGTTCATGTCCTGGATGCCAGTCATCCCCGAGTGTACGACTTCTACGATACCACCAAGCGGGTCTTGGATGAATTAGGAGCCGACACCTTGAGGGCAATCACGGTCCTCAACAAGATCGACCGAATAGAGGATCCAGCCACAATCCATGCGCTGCGTTTGCATTTTCCAGATGCAGCTTTCGTTTCGGTCCGCACGGGAGCCGGGTTGGACGATCTTCTGGAACGGTTTGCCGAAAAACTGAGCGACCGATCGACCAAAGTAGAACTCGCCTTGCCATTAGATCGGACCGAGTTGTTATCGCTGCTGCATCGTACCGGAAGAGTCTTACGTCTGGAGTACGGGGAGCGAGTCGCATCCGTAGTCGCGCTGGTGTCGCCGAAAGTCTTCGCCCGGGTTCAACCTTTCTTGGTAAATCAGCAGCCTCAGGCGGTATAAAGGGCTGTAAGCCCCCGATCGCAATCCTTCTCGTCGTCGAAGAACGCGTACCGGTATGGCCGCGCGTGCGGCAGTCCCATCCGTTTGCAGCGCTGCGGACGTTCTTTACCCGTGACCGTTTAAATGACTCAGCGCTCTTCGAGTACGAGGACGATATTAGCTACTGCGCGGTCGCCGAAGGACTGGCCTTTGGCTGCGGCAAGGGAGAACTAACCGGTGAAGGGTTAGCAGTTAGTTTGGCTTTGGATTCTTCGAGCTTGTTAGCCAGTTTCTGGTTGTTCGGATCCAGTTTGAGCGCCTTTTGCCAATACACTTGGGCTTCGCCCGTTTTTCCGAGGGCGAGAAAGGTGTCTCCAACGTGTTCGAAAACGACCGGATCCTCAGGCTTTAGCGTGTCCGCGGCTCGCAGCAACTCGGTCAGGGCTCTGTTGTAGTCGCCCGTATGATAGTAATACCATCCAAGGCTATCTATATAGGCGGCGTTGTTCGGCTCGAGCTCTAGTGCCTTCCTGATCATGTTACCGCCGTCTTCCAGGTTCATGTTTCGGTCTACCCACATGTAGCCGATGTAGTTGTAAGCCTGCGCTGCCTTGGACGGATCGAGCTCGATCGATTTTTGTAAAAGTGCTGCCGCTTTTTCTATGAATCCCCCCTGCTCAGCGCAGACGCCATAATTGAAATAGAACGCCGCGTCTAAGATATCCTGCTGAGAATCTTTAGCTTCCTGCAGAGCAGCTTCGTAAACGGGCAAAGCTTCGGCGAAACGGGTGGCTGTGCTCAAAGCGATGGCCAAGCTATACGTGATCTGCGGGATCCGAAATCGGTGCCTGGCTTCGGTTAAGGTGGCAACCGCGTCGTCGTATTTCTTGAGGTCCAACTGCATACCGGCGGTGTGCAGATAGTTCTCCGGCCGATCAGGCGCCAGCAGCAATGCCTGCTGATAGTTTTCCAAGGCGCGTTCAAAGTTTTTCGAAGTCTGGTAAAGCCGGGCCAGGAATTCGTAGATCTCGGGCCGAAGAGGATTACTCCGGATCAAATCCTCGAGCGAATTGATCGCTTCATCACGTTGTCCGGCCTTAACAAAACTCTGAGCCAGCTTATATTCGATCTCCTGATCACCCTGGCTCAGTTCGAGCGCCTTCACATAGAAATTTATGGCGGTCGGTACCTGATCGATCTGGGTGTAAACGTCGCCGATCTTGGAGTAGGTATCTGGGTTTTTGCCCGCTAAATCCGCGGCCCTTTCCAGGCATGACTGCACTATAGAGGGATGAGGAGCTTGAAAGACGCCCTTATCATTCGAGTACAGGCGAACTCCCAGGCCTGCGAGCGTGAGCCAGAAACTGGGGGTGTCATTGTTAAGTTTTGCGGCTCGCAGCAGGACAGCTTCAGCATCTTTCTTACGTTTCAGCGCCAAGTAAATCTCGAAAAGCGTTTGATAGGTATTGAGCTGATTTGGCGCGATTTTTAAGGCTTGCTCAGCATAGCTTACCGCGAGGTAAGGTTTCTTAAGCCGCCGCAGATAAAGATCGGACAATGCCAGGAGCCCTTGGACCTCGTTTGGCCGGGCTTTGACCAAGTCCTTCAGCACATCGATACCGTTCGGGATTTCGTCGCGGTTAGCGTATTCGCTGGCCACGCGAATGGCCAAGTCTGGATCGGCTCCGGGATCTAACTGTAGCGCCTTAGTGTATGCGGCCAAGGCGCCGTCATTATCGCCATCGTCCTCCAGAAGTAGGGCCTGAATAAATGCGGCTTCGGCGTCCGCCTTGCTCTCAGTCATCTTCGCTAGTCCTAGATCTGGCGCCGCAGGACGCAGGTCAGAGAAAATATTCTCATCGGGATTTCGCAATTTGAAGGCAGGCTTCGCCGACGCTGCGTCGGGAGCAGCCCACGTCCCATGGGCTAATGCGAAACTCAGCAGGGTAGGAGCGAACCAACCAGTCGCTAAGCGCAAAAGCTTGTGCGCCCACCCTGACCCCGGTGGATTCATGAAGACAATCCTAAAGCTTATGACTTGTATCGCAAACGCTTCTTATGGCGATTTTCCTTCATTCGCTTCCGTCGCTTATGTTTTGCGATTTTCGCTTTCCGTCTTTTCTTTAATGAACCCATATCAGATAGAAACTGAGCCGGTTAGGTTGCGGGCGGACCGGTAGCCGCACGAGTTGAGCCCGCAATTAAGCCTAATAAACAACTTTGTTCAACGGATACTCGATAATTCCTTCCGCACCGAGTTGCTTGAGCTCCGGGATTAATTCGCGCACGACTTTTTCGTCAATAACGGTCTCGATTGCTACCCATCCTGATTGGCTGAGAGAAGAGACGGTCGGATTCCGGAGCGCGGGCAGTCGCGATATGAGTTCTGGCAGCTTGGCTGCTTCCAGGTTCATCTTTAAACCGACTTTGTTTCGCGCGTTTAAAGCTCCCTCGAGCAGAACACGAAGACGTTCTACCTTAGAACGCTTCCAATTGTCTTTCATTGCGGAGATGTTTCCAATCAATTGCGGAAACGACTCCACCACCGTCTCGATAATTCTTAGGTTGTTAGCCTGTAACGACGTCCCGGTTTCGGTGATGTCCACAATCGCATCGACTAGTTCGGGAACCTTTACTTCGGTAGCGCCCCAACTGAACTCGACTGTGGCCGAAACTCCTCGTGCGGCTAAGAACCGCTTGGTTAAGCCCACGGCTTCCGTAGCGATCCGTTTCCCTTCCAGATCGGCGACCGATCGATACGGCGAATGTTCTGGCACCACCAAAACCCAGCGAGCCGGGGTTGAGCTCGCTTTGCTATAAATCAGGTCGGCGATAACCACCACTTCCGAGTCGTTCTCGGCTATCCAGTCTTTACCGGTTATCCCGCAATCGAGGAATCCGCGCTCCACGTAACGGCTGATCTCCTGGGCACGCAGCAAGCGGATCTCCAGCTCGGGATCATCGACATTGGGCTTGTAGGAGCGCTTAGCCGATGAAATCCAAAAGCCGGCCTTAGCGAAAAGCTCGAGGGTAGCCTCTTGGAGACTGCCTGAGGGTAAGCCGATACGGAGACGCTGAGCACACATAAAAAAGCGGGATTACCTACAGGAAGCTCGGGAAGCCGACTAGTAAAATTTTTGTGCTTTAGCCAAACCTTTTTTCAACAAGCGTTTGCGGCTGAGCTGAAGCGTGTTTAGAGAGAGCCAAAGAGAAGAAAGAGTCTATGGCACTGAATACAGAAATACTCGGTCGGGCCGCGCTCGAGGCACGCGGATTAGCAATGGACGCTGTTCAGGCAGCCAGCTCCGGCCACCTCGGCCTGCCATTGGGTGACGCGGAAATTGGAGCAGTGCTGTTTGGGCATGCATTGCGGTATTACCCAGAGGATCCTCACTGGATCAATCGCGACCGATTTGTTCTCTCGGCCGGTCACGGCAGCATGTTCTTGTACGGATGGTTACATCTGGCCGGCTACGCAGTTTCCCTAGATGATATCCGTAACTTTCAGCAGCTGCATAGCAAGACGCCAGGCCATCCCGAGTTCGGGGAAACGCCCGGCGTCGAGGCGACCACTGGTCCGCTCGGTCAAGGAGTCGGC
>JAFAHI010000029.1 GCA_019237325.1 Verrucomicrobiota bacterium
GTGCGATCGCTTTGTTGGGAGGCTTCTTCTTCTCTCGCAGCGGTGCGTACGGAAACGTTGAGGACATTCCCTACACAGATTTCCAGCAGTACCTTGACGAGGGCCGGATAAGCAAAGAAGAAACTTTGCAGCTCGTAGTTACGGAAGGGAAGCCGACGCAAATTTTACGGGGCGCTTTCGATAAGGAACACCGGCCGGGAGCCGGTTCCACGGCGCCGGACCACTTCAAGACCACGGTCTTCTTGGAGTTCAACAAAGATCTCAAATCTGAACTTGAAGCAAAGGGATACAAGGTCGATATCCGGGCGGATTCCGACGTGATGTTCACGGCGCTGATGCAAATCGCGCCCATCGTGTTCATCATGGTCATCCTTTACTTTTTCTTTCGCCAGCAAATCCGAAATGCCGGGCGTGGCGCCTTGTCTTTTGGCAAGAGCAAAGCCCGAATGCTGGCTCGGGACCGCAACCGGGTGACGTTCAAGGACGTTGCTGGGGTTGAGGAGGCCAAGGAAGAAGTCCAGGAAATCGTGGACTTTCTGAAAGACCCGAAAAAGTTTCAAAAACTGGGTGGGCGGATTCCGAAGGGAGTTTTGATGGTTGGCCCTCCTGGTACCGGAAAAACGCTGTTAGCGCGAGCTATCGCTGGTGAGGCCGATGTGCCTTTCTTTAGCATCAGCGGCTCCGATTTCGTGGAAATGTTTGTCGGCGTGGGTGCTTCCAGAGTTCGAGATATGTTCGAACAGGGTAAGAAATCAGCGCCGTGCATCATCTTTATCGATGAGATCGACGCGGTCGGCCGGCATCGTGGCCACGGCTTAGGCGGTGGGCATGATGAACGGGAACAGACATTGAATGCGTTGCTCGTCGAAATGGACGGATTCGATACGCAAGAAGGGGTTATTATTATCGCTGCAACGAACCGGCCCGATGTGTTGGATCCGGCTCTACTCCGTCCTGGCCGCTTTGACCGTCAGATCACGGTTAATCTGCCTGATGTAAAGGGGAGAGAAGAGATTCTCCGGGTTCATGCTAAACGCGTTAAGCTGGCTGAGGGAGTCGATCTGGCAGTGGTGGCCCGCGGCACTCCCGGGTACTCCGGTGCTGAGCTGGCCAACGTGATCAACGAAGCGGCGCTGTTAGCGGCCCGTCGAGGCCTTAAAGCGATTACCATGGCCGAGTTGGAAGAAGCTCGGGATAAGGTGCGCTGGGGCAAGGAACGCCGAAGCTTAGCGATCAGCGAAAAAGAAAAGGAAAATACGGCATACCACGAAGCCGGCCATGCTTTGCTTTGCGAGGTTTTGGATCACACCGATCCGGTTCACAAGGTGACGATCATTCCGCGTGGCCCATCGCTTGGTTCCACGATGTATTTGCCGTTGGAGGACAAATACAACAACCGGAAGAACGAGCTGCTTGATCGCTTGGTCGTGATCATGGGCGGCCGGGTCGCCGAAGAGATGATCTTCGGGGATGTCACCAGCGGCGCTTCCGGAGATATCCGCATGGCGACCGGAATCGCGCGCAAGATGGTGTGTGAATGGGGCATGAGCGAACGGCTCGGCATGGTCGAGTACGGTGAGCACGAAGATTACGTTTTCTTGGGCCGAGATATTGCGCGGTCGAGAGCGTATAGTGAGGCGACCGCACAGGAGATCGACCGAGAGGTTAAGCGTCTGTGCGACGACGCGTATCAGCGCGCCATGAAACATTTGACGCAGCGTAAGGAGATCCTGATTGCGATCGCCAAGGCGCTGTTGGAGTACGAAACGCTGGATGGAAGTCAGGTCCGCGAGATCATCAACAACGGCAGGTTGTTGAATCCGCCTCCGCCGATTCCATCAAGCCCGGTCGATAATCGCCCGGAAGACTCGTGGCTGCCGCGCCCGGAAGGGCTAGGTGGTCTGACCGAGGCGCCGGTATAGCCGATTGGCGTTTGTTCTGGTTTGTAAAAGAGGGCCGCGTAAGCGGCCCTTTTTTTGTGGAGCGTTGCCTCGCTTGCGAGGCCGAAGCGGTCGGCACCCTGGAGGGGAGCCGCTTTAGATTGTTGTCAGACCGCTCGCGTGACCGCGCGAAAAATCATGGCACTACCCAACGTGGTGTAGCGTGCGGCTCCCGGAAACGTCTCCGAGCGTGAATATCGGGAAGGTGTCGGATCGGACGCTACCGCAACCAACACGCTCGTGGACGTGGCGACATCTGGAGACGTTCGCGGGAGCCGCCTGCCAACAAATCTTTTTCTAGCAAACGCTAAGTTTGATGAATACGGGTCAACGCAGGCCACAATGCAAAGCGGCTCCCCTCCAGGGTGCCGACCGCATCAGCCTCGCAAGCGAGGCAGCGCTCCATGCTGCACCAAGGTCCCATTAAATTGCTCAAAACGCCCCTTAAATTGTTCTTTAGTTGACGCCCAGGAGGGGCCCAGTTTATTGGCGGAGTCCTTCAATGAGATTGGAACTGATCAAATGACAAGAATTGGTATTAACGGTTTTGGACGGATCGGACGTTTAGTGTTTCGAGCGATTGTAGAGCAAGGGCTTTTAGGCAAAGAAGTGGACGTCGTCGCGCTCAACGACATTGTTCCCGCGGATAATTTGGCTTACCTGCTCAAATACGACTCGACCCAGGGACGTTTTCAGGGCGAAGTCAGCAGCAAAAAATCGAGCTCCGACCTAGAGAGCGACGATATTTTGGTGGTCAACGGTCACGAGATCCGCTGTCTTGCGATCAAACAAGGGCCGGCGGCGCTTCCTTGGGGCAAGCTGGGCTGCGAGATCGTCATCGAGTCGACTGGCTTATTTACGGCGGCTGAAAAGGCCAAAGGACATATCGAAGCGGGCGCTAAAAAAGTGATCATTTCAGCCCCGGCAAAAGGTGAAGACATCACCGTGTGTATGGGAGTGAACAATGAAAAATACGACGCTTCCAAGCATCACATCATTTCGAATGCGAGCTGCACGACCAATTGTTTAGCTCCGGTCGTTCACGTCCTGTTGAAAGAAGGGTTTGGGATCGAAGAAGGGCTGATGACGACCATTCATAGCTACACGGCGACCCAGAAGACGGTGGACGGCCCTTCGCTCAAGGACTGGAAGGGCGGCCGGGCCGCTGCCATCAACATCATCCCGTCGACCACGGGTGCGGCTAAAGCGGTCGGTTTGGTTTGTCCCGAAGTGAAAGGTAAACTGACTGGTATGTCTTTCCGGGTTCCTACGCCGGCGGTTTCGGTCGTTGATTTGACTGTCCGCACGACCAAGGAGACGAGCTACGCAGAAATCAGCGCGAAAATGAAAGCCGCAAGCGAGACCTATCTCAAGGGTATTCTCGCTTATACGGAAGATGAAGTAGCGTCTACCGACTTCCTGCATGATAAGCATTCCAGTATCTTTGATGCTGGTTCTGGGATCGAGCTAAACAGCCGGTTCTTCAAGCTGGTTAGCTGGTACGACAACGAGTGGGGGTACTCCAATCGTTGCGTCGATCTGCTGAAGTACATCCTCTAGCTGCAACCGATTTATGGCGAAGCTTTCGGTACGCGACCTCGAAGTAAAGGGGCGTCGGGTGTTGACCCGCGTCGATTTCAATGTTCCAACGGAAGAAACGGATGCCGGGCCACGGATTACCGATGATACCCGAATTCGTGAAAGTCTACCGACGATCGATCTGATTCGGAAGGCCGGCGGAAAAGTTGTGTTATTGGCACATTTCGGACGGCCGAAAGGCAAGTCGAATCCAAAATATTCGTTGAAGCTGGTGGCCGACCATCTTGGCAAGTTATTGGGAACGAAGGCCGAATTTTCGCCTGAGGTCGTCGGCTCGGCAGCCGAAGCGGCTACGAAAGCTTTGCCAGAAGGCGGCGTGCTGCTGATCGAAAATGTGCGCTTCTTCGAAGGCGAGGAAGCAAACGATCCAGAGTTTGCGAAGCAATTGGCGCGTTTAGGCGATGTCTATGTCAATGATGCTTTCGGCGCTGCGCACCGAGCGCATGCCAGCACGGCCGGGGTGGCAGAATTTCTAAAGCCGGCAGCGATGGGGCTCCTGATGGAACGAGAGCTGAAATATTTGCAGGACGAGCTGGCGACGCCGGAGCACCCGTTCCTAGTGATTCTGGGAGGCGCGAAGGTCTCGGACAAGATCGGCGTTATTAAAGCGCTGATGGAGAAAGCGGACGTTTTCCTGATCGGAGGAGCGATGGCCTATACGTTTTATCGCGCGCTTGGCATCCCAACTGGAGCCAGCCGGGTAGAAGAGGACAAGGTCCATCTGGCACACGAGATCTTGAGTTTGGCAGAGAAGAAAGGGATTAAATTCCTCCTCCCGGTAGACAATATCGAGACCGATGAATTTCGGGCGGGAGCGAACTCCCGCAATACTCCGGTTCTGACCAAGGAGAAAGGGATCACCGAGGGCTGGCAGGCTGTGGATATCGGGCAAGAGACGGTTCGGCTTTATCGGGCGGAAATCGCCAAGGCCAAGACGATCCTCTGGAACGGGCCAGTCGGCGTGTTTGAGATTCCTGACTTTGCCAACGGCACGCGGCAATTGGCCATTGCTCTGGCGGAGTCTGACGCCAAGACCATCATCGGCGGCGGAGACTCAGTTACGGCAGTGAACCAATTTGGGTTAACCGACAAAATGACCTTTATTTCCACAGGCGGCGGAGCTTCGTTGGAATTGTTGGAAGGGAAGACCCTTCCCGGGGTCGCCGCGCTCACGGATAAATCTCACGCCGGCTGACAGCTCCGTAGGAGCGATATCTCTATAGCGTCATGCGTAAGAAGATTTTGGCTGCCAATTGGAAGATGAACCTCACTCACGTCGAGGCGGAATCTTATGTTGAGACATTTCTAAATGAGGTCGGCGAGGTGAACGATGTGGAGATCGTGATCATCCCGTCATTCACTTCCATACCGACCCTGGCCCAAGCTTCAGGTAACGCGCCCTTTATCCGTCTCGGAGCCCAGAATCTGCATTGGGAGAAAAGTGGAGCTTTCACGGGAGAGGTCAGTGCGACGATGCTTCGCGCGCTGTTCGTGAAGTATGTCATCATCGGGCACAGCGAACGCCGCGCCTTGTTCGGAGAAACCGATGAGATGGTGCAAAAGAAAGTTCACACCGCGCTGGAGGCGGCACTACGTCCCATTATGTGCGTTGGTGAGACTCTGGCTGAGCGCGAGGCTGGCTCATTTCAAAAAGTCTTGCGCCAGCAAGTTGAGCAGGGGTTGAAAGGGGTGCCCGTGGAACATCTGTCTGAGGTCGTTTTGGCTTACGAGCCTATTTGGGCCATCGGCACAGGCCGGACGGCCACTCCAGCGCAAGCAGAGGAAGTTCACGCATTTCTGCGGTCGGTGCTGGCCGAACTTTTTGATCAAACTGCTGCCGATCGCACTCGGATTCAGTATGGCGGCAGTGTTAAACCCGAGAACGCCGAGGAGTTAATGCGCGAGCCGAATATCGACGGAGCTCTGGTTGGCGGCGCCAGCCTGGACGCGCACAGCTTTGCTCGGATTGTTCGTGCCACCGAGAAGACGCTCCGCTGACGCCCGGTAGGGACGAGCTCCTGCTCGTCCGGGATTGTGGGGCGAACAATCCGAATCAAAAACGCGGACGAGCAGGAGCTCGTCCCTACCGAATCCACTGGCCTAAGAGTTCTTTGCGGCGGGGGTGGCGCTGGCTTGCTTTTTCTCTTGAGTTGGCCGGAGCTTTACTTTTTGGCCGGCGGCCAAGCTATCGGAGGGATTGACAATAATTCGGTCGTCTGGGCCTACTCCTTGGGTCACCTCCAATTGGTTGCCCAGGTCGCGCCCGATCTTAATCTTCTTTAACTCCACGATATTGTCCTGGTTCACGACTCCAACTGCAGCGCCCTCGGATCGGAAAAGCAGAGTGTTTGCCGGAATAAGCACCGATCGGTTGTTACCTCCCGTAACCAGCCGGACCTGGGTGTAAGCGCCGGGAAATAATTCACCCGACTCGTTAGGGACATCGACTTCAGTCAGTAAGGTGCGCGAGTTGGGATCGAT
This sequence comes from Verrucomicrobiota bacterium, assembly GCA_019237325.1. Lineage (GTDB taxonomy): Bacteria > Verrucomicrobiota > Verrucomicrobiia > Chthoniobacterales > JAFAMB01 > JAFAVN01. The sequence goes on from JAFAHI010000029.1 coordinate 6,021, forward strand.
CGCACCTGCGGTGCGCACCACTTTACCGGTAAACTCTCTGCCCGGAAATTCGTTGAACCTCAATTCCGCGTTTGCTCCGACGGCGACATCTTGAGCCATGTTTTCAGGGACGTTGATGTAGACGCGCAATGGTTTAACCTGCGCCACCGTAAAGAGCGGATTACCCGAACCGGAGTTAACCAGGGCCCCGATATCCGTATTTCTTGCAGTTACAATTCCATCGAACGGGACTTTGACGACCTTGAAATCCTCAAGTGCTTGGAGGCTCAGGACGGCGGCTTCATCGGCATTGACCGTCGCCTGTTTAACTCCCAAGTCACTGGCGGCGGTATCGAAGTCTTGCTGGGCAATGACCCGGCGTTGAAGCAGATCCTGATCTCGCCGGTAAGTCACGCGCGAGAGATCCAGGGCCGCTTGCGCTTCCTTCAGGGTCGCCTTGGCCTGGTTCAATTGCTGGTCGACCTGAGGGGTATCGATCTCAGCTAGAACGTCTCCCGCTTTCACGTGGGCGCCGATATCAAAATACCAAGCCTTCAAATAGCCGCTGGTTTGAGCGAATACCGGCGCCTGAATATAGGCCTGGGTTTGCCCTGGTAGTTCTATCGAGACTGCAGAGGGTACTCGCGCTGGTTTAACCACCGAAACGGTTTGCTCGGTAGCTGTCTGGTTTGCCTGTTGCTCAAGTTTATCGGTGGCGGCCGACCGGTTCATGATGCCGTATACCGCTAGCGCGGCCAGGCAGGCCAAGCCGACGAACAAGAAAAGGATTAGCCGGCCGCTTCGCCGCGGCTCACGCTTCGCACCAGGGGAGCCCTGAGCAGGGGTAGAGTCTTGCCGTTTGTTTTTTTGAAGAACAGTTTCGTCCATATAGGTCAGTTCAGAAAAGCCCTAAATCATGGTTTAGCTGATTCCGGTTTGTCGGCTTGCTCAGGGAAGTGGTAGTGGCGCCGGACCATCATGAAGACCGTTGGCACAAAAAACAGGGTACCAACCGTCGCCAGAATTAGTCCGCCGATCACGGCTCGGCCGAGGGGAGCGTTCTGTTCACCCCCTTCACCCAAGCTCAATGCCATCGGAACCATACCGATGATCATCGCGAGCGCCGTCATGACGACAGGACGTAAACGGATGTATCCCGCCTGCAGAGCAGCCTGATAAGAGTCTTTCACCTCGAGTAGTTTTTCATTAGCGAAAGTGCTAACCAAAACACTGTTAGAAGTCGCTACTCCCATACACATGATCGTACCCA
>JAFAHI010000261.1 GCA_019237325.1 Verrucomicrobiota bacterium
CACGTTTCTGACTTCCAATCAAGGCCTGTCATTAACCGCGCACGACCTAGCCTCCTTGGGATATTTATATCGGGGCTGGGGCAATTGCCTTAAATCCCGAGCACCGCAGGGCAAAGTTGGCTTCCGCCGCCATCGCGGAACGGAACGTGTCTACGTTATTAAAGAACTATCCTTCTCGTAAATTCACAGCGAGCTCATCAACCAATCGTTTCTTCAATCGCTGATGAACCTCGTTTACTTCGTCTTGTGTCAGCGTCCGATCAGAGGCGCGATAAGTCAAACTGCAGGCCAGTGATTTTTTATCGGCCGGAATTTTCTGACCGCTCGGATCGACAAAAAGATCGAAAACCTGGACGTCGGCCAATAACGATTCTCGCGCCGAATTCAGGGTGGCTATCACTTCCGCCCAATGCGTCGACCGCGGCGCCACGAAAGCGATATCGCGGGTGACCGCGGGGAACCGCTCGAGCGGTTTGAGCTTGAAAAGTGAGCGAGCCGCAACGGCCGGTAACTCGACTTCAGCGACAATAATCTCGCCTTTTGCACCCAGTTCACGAGCTTGGCGCGGTCTAACCAATCCTAGATGTCCGATGCTGCGGCCATTAGACACCAGCTCGCAAACGAGGGCAGCCAGGTCGTTGGGAGCAATCCGGTTCGCTTGTAGAGAAGCATCGTACACCGTCTCCAAAATCCCCTTAGCATCGAACAGGTCGTAGCTCCGGCTAGTTTGATTCCACGAGGGAACGGCGTTCTCGCCTGAAAGCAGGATTGCCAACTTGGTCGACTCTTCTGTTTCTGCCGCTCCCGCAGGCGCGGGACTATGGCGCGACGGGTCCGCAGCCGAGAAAATTTGTCCAAGCTCGAATAACGCTACACTGCGAGCGCCGCGATTGAAATTCCGCTCGGCAGCTCGCAACAGACCCGGGATGAGAGACGGACGAAGGACTTCTTGATCCTCAGCCAAGGGATTCCGAATTTTTACGGTTTCCCCTAGAGGTCGAAGGCTGTTCCTCAGTGAGGGCTCATCGAGAAAGACTAACGTGCGCGCCTCGGCCAGGCCCAAGCCTGCGAGTTTGCGGCGCAACTGCATCGCATCGTCATGTGCAATATCGATCTGTGAGCCCATCGTCGGGCTACCGTGTAGACGCCCGGGAAGCTTCTGAATGCCATGATACCGGCTCACTTCTTCGATCAAATCAATCTCACGCTCCAGATCGAGACGATAGCTGGGAATCTCCCAGTGATCCTTGTCGGCAGGCGCCAGGCCAATCCTCTCGAGAATCAACTTAGCGTCCGGTATTTCCGAACCGAGAATCTCGGTACACCGGTTCAGCCGGAATAAGACTTTGCGTTTGTTCTTGGGCTCTTGACCCGCCACAAGAACAGAAGGTGAGGCTGTGCCACCGGCGATCTCCTTAATTAATTGGACGGCTCGCTGAGCAGCAAACAGAACTGACTTCGGGTCTACCCCACGCTCGAAACGAAAACTTGCGTCTGAGATTAAGCCTAAGCCTCGACTGGTACGCCGGATTAACCCGGGATCAAAATACGCGCTCTCGACTAAAACCGTCGTCGTCCCAGAAGAAACACCGGTGTCCTCTCCTCCCATCACACCACCCAGACCAATTGCTTTCTCCGCATCCGCAATCACCAGATGCGTTTGATTCAACTCGTACGTTTTACCATCCAAGGCGAGTAGCTTTTCTCCAGCTCGCGCAAAGCGAATGATGACCGGCAAAGAAAGCTTACTCAAATCGTAAGCGTGAATCGGTTTGCCGGTCTCGAGCATCACGTAGTTCGTAATGTCGACAATGTTGTTGATGGACCGGAGACCGGCGGCTTCGAGACGGCGACGCATCCAATCCGGACTTGGACCGACGGTCACATCTCGAACTTCATGAAAAACGGCAAACGGGCAGGCCTCCAGTGCGTCGGTCCGAACCTGGCTAGCATCGGAAACTGGTTTGGCAGCAGCAACTGCCGAAGAGTCTGGCACGTTAAGATCGGGGATCTGGAAGATGATGCTTAATTCGCGTGCCAAACCGATGTAACTTAAAAGATCGGGGCGATCCGGCGTGATCTCGAGATCAAAAATCGTGTCCGGCGGAAAGAGATCTCCTAAAGGGACACCAATGGGCACGCTAGGATCAAGAATCATGAGGCCGCTAGCTTCATCGGAAAAGCCGAGCTCCCGTTCGCTGCAGAGCATGCCGTCAGATTCAACTCCCCGAAGCTTGCTGGCCTTTATTTTGGTCCCATCCGGTAAAACTGCACCGGGGAGAGCCAAAGGAACTTTATCTCCGGCCCGGAAATTCTTTGCCCCGCAGACAATTTGCCTCGGCGTCTTGGAGCCGTCCAAAACCTGGCAGACACTCAGCCGGTCCGCGTTGGGATGCTGTTGAAAAGATTCGATCTGAGCAACCACCACCTTTTCAATACCAGCGCCGCGAACCTGGACGCCTTCAACCTCGACACCAGTGAATGTCAAAGCGTCCGCGATTTCTTCAACAGATCGGTTTAACGCCGGCAAATACTCTCGGAGCCAATTAAGCGACAGCTTCATTACGAGAATTGGGCTAGGAATCGTTGATCGTTTTCGATCAGCAGACGGATGTCAGGCAAACCAAATAAGGCCATCGCCAATCTGTCCAGACCCATGCCGAATGCATATCCTGTCCAAACCTCCGGATCGTAGGCCCGGTCTCCCCTTCCCTCGTTTACTTTCTCAAGAACGTTTGGGTCTACCATTCCGCACCCGAGGAGCTCCATCCAACGTCCCGAATTAACACCTGGAAGACGAACGTCCAGTTCGTAACTCGGTTCGGTAAACGGAAAAAAATGCGGCCGCATGCGGGTCTCGACCTGTGAACCGAGCAACTCGCGCACAAAATATTCGAGCGTGCCTTTCAGATCGGCAACACTCACGTTCTTATCGATATAAAGCCCTTCAAGTTGATTGAACTGACTGAGATGCGTCGCATCCATTTCATCCCGGCGATAGGCTGCTCCGGGAGCGATCACCCTCACCGGAGGCGGCGCCGCCAACATGGTACGAATCTGAACGGTTGAGGTGTGAGTTCGCAGCAATCGCCCATCGAAGAGATAGAAGGTATCCGTCTCATTACGGGCGGGATGGTTCGGAGGAGTATTCAGCGCATCAAAGCAATTCCATTCCGTCTCGATATCCGGGCCCGCCGCCAACGCGAATCCTAAGCGCCGGAACACCTGGATGGCGCGATTTTGCAGTTGCGTTAGCGGATGAAGCGAGCCGACACGCAATGGCGTCCCGGGCAATGTTTCGTCAATGTCTTCAATCGCCGATAGGTCATGCTGGGCCGCGAACGTCGCAGCCCGATCTTCGAAAGCCGCTGACAAGGTCAATCGGACCTCATTCAACAGCTTACCTAAGCGAGGACGGTCCCCCTTGGGAACATCCCGCATGCTCTCGCTGAGCTTCGAGATGAGACCAGCGCGTCCCAAATACTTAACGCGCACGCTGTCAAGTTCGATCGGAGTCTTCGCTCCGCCGATCTCCGCCAAAGCGCTTTCCTTAAAATTAACCAGTTCAGCATGCATTTCTCACAGCAGGGAGCGCCTATCTCAGTTTCCGCCGCGTGGGCTGCTGTGAGAAATGCATGCTATGGTCTCTAAATAGATGCTTTCGCATCTCTTTACAGACCGCCTCGAGGGCAGGCCTTGAAAAATTCTCGAAAACACAATGTTTATTTTCATTTCAAGAAAACAAGCAGCAGGATGTCCGGCAGAGGCCGAACATTCTGCTGACGGAGCCCGGATTTCTCATCGGGCGGCTGCCGGATCGGGCTCGAAAAGCTCTAAGACCTGGTCAGGCAGCTGGCCGATGAGAAATCCGCGCTGGGCTTAGGCTGCGTGCTTTTTCTGCAGCGCCTCAGCAGCCCGGTCAAAAATTGACTTAAATGCGCTTGGGTCCTGTACCGCGAGTTCGGCCAAAGCTTTACGGTCGATCGCGATATTGGCGGCGGCTAGCCCTTCTATGAATCGGCTATACGTCGTACCATTATCCCGGCAAGCCGCGTTGATTCGTTGAATCCAAAGATTCCTGAAATTTCGCTTGCGAGTTTTTCTGTCGCGGTAGGCCCAATATTGGGCCTTCATGGTTGCGTCTTTCGCATACCGAAACAGTTTGGAGCGCCGTCCTCGATAGCCTTTGGCTTTATCCAGGACTCTTTTACGACGTTCTCTACTAGCTGGAGCGTTGGTTGCTCTCGGCATTCACTCTCGCCCGGGTTTCGGGCGCCTCATAGACAGGCAGTTGTTCTT
>JAFAHI010000266.1 GCA_019237325.1 Verrucomicrobiota bacterium
GCCTTGGTAACTGGCTAAAGAATCGAACCCAAGAACAACATCCCCATGCCTGCCATCCCGATCTGGTACTTTGATTGAGATCACCCGAGCGCCGAAATTTGTGATTTGCACTTCTGCGCCCTGCGCATTTTTCAGGGTAAAAACCTCTGTGGTCATATCGGAGATAGGTAAAGGTGATAAGTGAAAAGTGAAAGGTGAAAGGTGAAGGCACCACGCGAACCGGAGGGGCGTTGCATTCCGCGTTCGCAACTGGCCCGTGCTTCGACGCCTGGAATCGTTATAGCTAACAGATTCTGAAAGACGCGACGCCCCTGGGGCCACAGCGCATTTTGACAATGCCGGAGTTTAAAGACCGTAAATCGGGCCACCACACCTCATTCGGTGTCCGACTGGATCGCTAGAGTCAGGCGGCTGGTCTTTCAAGAACCGAAGGTGTTGAACACGCGTTGAGCCCTCGGGCGTCGCGTCTTTCAGAACGTTTGACCTGTGCACGTTTGCAGGCGTCGAGATGCGTGCGAGCAGCGAACACTGAATGCGACGCCCCTCCGGATGGGGGCGAGGAGCACACCTTTCACCTCTCACCTGTCACCTTCTTAACTCCCGGCAGCTTCTGCTTCAGCGACAGCACGGGCGCAAAGATATCGCCATGTTTCTCCGTTCGGGCGAGGACTTCATCGGAGGTGAAACTAAGCGGGCGTTTGTTTTTGGCCGATTCGGCGGCTTCTTCCCAAAAAACCGGCGTCGATACCGTTGGCTGTTCCTTGGCTCGCAAAGAGTAAACGGAGACGGTGGTTTTATGGTCGTCGTTCTGGCTCCAATCGATAAACACTTTCCCTTGGCGCGCGCTTTTCTTCATATTGGAGACGACTTCGTCGGGATGCTCTTCCTCCAATCGCTCGGCCAAAATGCGGGAAAAAGTCTTGGTTTTCTCGTACGTCGTCGGAGTATTCAGCGGTACATAAACCTGCAATCCTTTGGACCCGGAAGTCTTGGCGAAGCATTGCAGGCCGAGCTCGTCGAAGATCGCTTTCAAATGCAGGCCGACTTGGCAACAGAGCACAATGTCCGCCGGCGGTCCCGGGTCTAAATCGAACGCCATCATGCTGGGCCGATTATCATCCGGTGCTTGATGCAGAAACGTATGCAGCTCGAGATCGGCCAGGTTCGCTGTCCAAACCAAGGACGGCAAATCGTTAATCATGCAGTAGTTAATAGAATCACCTGAGCCCTTCGCCACCTTCGTTGTTTGTACCCAATCGGGCCGATGGGACGGCGCCTCCTTCTCGTAAAAGTACTCACCGTCCACACCATCGGGATACCGCTTCATCGTAATGGCACGATCGTTCAGATGAGGCAGCAAATAGGGCGCAATCTGAACGTAATAATGGATGACGTCAGCCTTACTGAATCCGGCTTTCGGATAGAAAATCTTATCTAGGTTAGTGAGCGATAACCTGCGTCCATCGACCTCGACTGCGGTTTTTTGTGCCATGTTGTTTATGAGACAGGACGCCAATTATTCCCGTACGACATCCTGGGGTTTTTTATCTGTTCTGAGACCTTGGAAAACAGGTTGTCTCAGCTTTCCGTCCTGGGTCCACTCCGTGAATTGGACTTGGCAAACCAGCGTCGGGTCAACCCAATGACAACGGCGCATCTCAGCCGGTGTGATCGCTTGCCCCCAACGCCCGTTTCGTTTCTCCGGCAAATCAACGAATGGGCAATCTTCCCGAGCCAGCGATTCGAACTGATGATAGAGCTCTTTAAGTGCTTTCTCGGAAAATCCGCTACCAACTTTGGCAGCGAAATGGAGAGAGTTGTCCGCGTAATAGCCGACGATGATCGCGCCAAAATACTTGCGTCCGCCTGCCGGCGGCGTGTATCCGCCGATCACGAGCTCTTGGCTTGACACTAACTTGAGCTTTATCCAGGCACCGGTTCTTCGGCCGCTCTCATAGTGTGAATCGGCTTGTTTCCCGATCAGCCCCTCTAATCCGAACGACTTGGCTTGCTCAAGTAAGTCATCTAGTTCGGCATCAAACGGCATTGAGTAGCGAAGGGTTTCTGGACCATCCTCCAGCAGCTCCTGCAAAACCGCTTTTCGTTCTGTGAGTGGGCGATTCCGCAAATCCTCTCCGTCCAACTGCAATAAATCGTATGCGTAGTAAAAGAGGGGCGGCCTTTCCTCGCCTTTTTCGTAAGCTTGCAAAAGTTGGAACGAGGGGCGTCCGTTTTCATCCAGGGCGACGATCTCACCATCGAGAATGGCGTCCCGGCAACCCAGTTCTGCGACGGCTTGAGTCACGACCGAGAACTTTTTTCCTAAGTCTTTCTCGTTCCGCGATAGCAGACGAACCTCATCTCCGCCTTTCAAGGCGATAGCTCGGTAACCGTCAAATTTCAGCTCATACGACCACTTGCCGGCCGGCGGCGTTGTCACCGGCTTTGCCAGCATGGGTTCCACAAACTTCGGCATCTCTACCGGTCCAGGACTGAGGCGGCGCCGCTTTTTATTCTTGGCCGGGCGTGACTCCCAGGTTGCGTCGGTCCGGGCGATTTCCGCCATGCTGTGTTGCGAAACCGCCGATGTGTCATCGAGTTCTTCGGAGATCGGGGTTGCGTCAGCCCCTGCCTTGATCAGTAGCCATTCGTCTTTTTCCGATGATTTCAACCGTACCAGGCCCCATTCCCCCTCGAGCTTTTGGCCGTGCAACACGAAATGGAGCTGGCCGCTTTCAAGGGTTTTATTCGGGTACCGCTCGGAAAGCTCATAGGTGCCGTAATCCCAGATCATCACCGTGCCGCCGCCATATTGCCCTTTAGGGATCGTTCCTTCGAAGTCGGCATAGGCTAGGGGATGGTCTTCCACATGGACAGCGAGCCGTTTTTCTCCCTTTTTGAGCGGAATTCCTCTCGGTACCGCCCACGATTTCAGGGTCCCATCCATCTCCAGTCTGAAGTCATAATGCAGGCGGGTCGCGGCATGCTTCTGGATCACAAACCGAGGCTTTTTGGATTTTCGGACTCGCGAGCGGCCAGTAGGTTCCGATGTTTGCTCGAAATTCCGTTTTCTTGCGTATTCCCGCAGAGACATAAGTTGAGCAACGTCACCCAACCTATCAGACGATTTAATAAACTGCGATGAAGCTTTTCTATCTAAATCCTACTTATCCGGAACTCGACCTGGAGGAAAACGTGCTCAAAGGAACCGGAATCGAGCTGGTCCGATATAAAGTCAACAGCGAGGCTGACATCGCTGCGGTGAGCGACCAGATCGACGCGATTCTGACGGATACCGCCCCAATCACTCGGCAGACAGTCAGTTATCTGAAACGCTGCAAGATTGTGGTTCGGCTCGGGGTCGGGTTCGACGTCGTCGATGGGGTGGCTTGCCGGGAGCGCGGCATTGTCGTCTGCAATGTGCCGGATTATGGGGTTGAAGAGGTCGCTAACCATGCCGTTGCGCTTCTGTTCGCGGTGCATCGACGAATCTTATCCTACGACCGCAAAGTCAGACAGAAAGGATGGGGTTATCAAACAGATTGGCCTATTCGCCGGCTCAGCCAACAAAAGGTCGGGGTAATCGGGATTGGACGGATCGGCGCCCAGTTTGCCTCAAGAATCAAACCTTTTGTAAACGAAGTGGCCGCATACGATCCCGGTTTCACGCCTGATCAGATCGAAAAGCGTGGAGCAGTTCCCCAAGATCTGCGGCCTCTCCTGGAAAGCGCGGACCTGATCAGCCTGCACCTGCCACTTAGCGAACGGACGCATCACCTGATCAATCAGGAAACCATCAGCTGGATGCAGCGCCAGCCTATTCTTATCAATGTAAGCCGAGGCGGTCTTATCGATAGTGCCGCGCTGGCAGCGGCTCTCCGCGAGCGAAAGTTGTCCGGAGCAGGCTTAGACGTATTCGAGCATGAGCCTGCTGTTCCCAGCGAGTATCTCGACCTGTCCAATGTCGTTTTAAGTCCGCACATCGCCTGGTATTCCGAGGAAGCAGGCCAGCAGCTTCGGACAAGCGCGGTTCGCACGATTGCGGATTTTCTGACCGGGAAACCGGCGGTTAATGTGGTGAATTGAGGCGAAGTTCGTCGTCAGCGGGGTGCCGCGAAAGTAAGCAGTAAGCAGTTAGACAGTGATCAATAGCGAGGCACAGTCCTATTGGGAATATATCGGGTAGAGATCGGCTCAATCTGATTACTGACCCACTGCTTACCGCTTACTGTTTACTGCTTACTTTGCTGCCAACCCCATATGAAGCGCCTCACGTTCACCTGCGTTTTCCTGTCCGTGGCCATGGCCGCTTCTGCCCAAGAGACCAAGCTTCAGATTGCCGGCTCCGAGATCGATGTGGTGTTCGGCTCGCCGGTATCCGACGGGCTGCGGGAGATGGTTCTTAATCGGATCAAACTCTCCGCCAAAGCGATCGTTAACTACTATCGGCGATATCCGGTGCCGG
>JAFAHI010000504.1 GCA_019237325.1 Verrucomicrobiota bacterium
TCATCCCGTAGTAATCAACGATTACGGCTTGTTCAAGTATCCCGATTATACTTTACCGCTGTCAGTGAAAATGGCCGAGGTCAGCCGCGATTATAAGCTCGACGTTCTCCATCTTCACTATGCCGTGCCCCATGCCACCGCCGCGCTTCTCGCGCGGTCGATGTTGCCCGCTGAACAACAGCCCCGGGTGGTAACCACCTTGCATGGCACCGACACTACATTGCTGGGTCGCGATCCCGGTTATCGCCCAGCCGTCCACCACGCATTGACTCACTCAGACGCGGTCACAGCCGTTTCTGAATTTCTGCGGCAGGAGACACAGCGAGTGCTCAGTTTTGACGGACCGATTGAAGTCATCCACAATTTTTTCAAACCGCAAACACCCACGCGTTCACGCGAAGAAGTGCGGCGGGAATTGGGGTTGGGTGAAGAAGTGCTGCTATTTCATTCCTCTAATCTGCGACCCCTGAAACGAATCGATCTCCTCCTTGAAACCGTAGCTAAGATCCGTCCGCGCGAGTCTTGGAAACTCGTGATTCTAGCTGGTGGCGATTTTTCGCCGTATCGCGGCCAGGTGCGCGGGCTCGGATTGGAAGATCGGGTAGTCGTCCGGGAAAACGTCAGGCAGATCGAAGATTACTTACAAGCGGCTGACATTGGATTGTTCACCTCAGAATCGGAAAGTTTTTGTCTAAGCATACTCGAGGCGATGTGTTTCGCCTGCCCAAGCATCGCGCCACAAGTAGGAGGTATTCCAGAGGTTATTCAGGACCAGATAACCGGACTCTTCGTGCCGTTTGGAGATACCGAAAAAATGGCGCTTGCCGCAGAGGAACTCATTCGGAACCCAGCACGGCGCGAAAACATTGGCCAGGCCGCTCAGTTACGCGCTCAGACCGAGTTTTCAGCAAAGGTCATCGTGCCGCGCTACGAAGCATTGTACTATCGTCTCTGTAACTAACTAAGGTTGCTATTTGCCACGACCGCTAACGTGGAGCGCTGCCTCGCTTGCGAGGCCGACCGGTCGGGTACCCGTGACTGTTCGTGCCCAACAGCACTACCTGACGAAAGTCCCGGGCCCACGCTTCAAATCGAGCCGACAAGAGAGACTCACCCGCTCAGCGGGTTGGCGACCCCTATCGGCCTCGCAAGCGAGGCAGCGCTCCAAGGGGTCGTCGCGGCTATGCACAACTTATGTTAGAGTCCTATGTGGAATCAGGCCCAAAAGAAGCTTTAGCGGCTTGCGATAAGTCATCGCATTCACCGCCTTTGGCTTGTGAAGAGATCGTCAATCTCTATTTGAAAGATGTCGATCGATCTCTCATTCAAGAGAATCTTCGCCTGAGCTACGTCGAGCGTTTGCTACGATTACAACGTAATGTACAAGCGGCAAACAAGCTTCGCGGCGCTGGTCTTCGATCATCGAAAACTGAACGATGAGTGCGCAAACCGGCGATGTACCGGACTTTTTAAGCATCATCAAACTACTTACCGGTCATGAAGTCGATTTTATCGTGGTCGGTGGAGTCGCCGCTAATCTCTTCGGCTCAGCCCGGCTCACTTACGATTTGGACATCGTCTACAGCCGAAAGGAGGACAACCTGCTTAAGCTGGTTACCGCGTTCCAGAACGCGAATCCTTATCTCCGGGGAGCTCCGCCAGGCCTTCCATTCAAACTCGATTTCAGAACGCTAAGAAATGGTTTGAATTTTACTCTTACGACGGATCTGGGACCAATTGATCTTCTCGGTGAGATCCCAGGTGCACGCTCGTTTGAAGAGTTGATAACCGACTCTGTCGAGATCAACGAATCGGATCTCAGGCTTCGCTGCGTGACGTTGCCACGCCTGATCGAGCTCAAGAATGCCGCCGGTAGACCGAAAGACTTAGAATCTCTCGCCGAGTTAAGGGCTATTCTTGAGGACCTGAATAAGTAGGTCAGAAAGAAGAAATAGCCGCAAAAAACGCAAAAGGCGCAAAAAAGCCTGAAGGCCTACGCGCGGCGCGGGACGAGGCCGACCTAACCGCGTAGCGGTGAAATATTTATAGCCCAGGGTGAGTCGGCGAACCCTGGGGTCGCGATTAAAAAAACGACTAGCGCTGAATGCGCGTAAGAGATTGGCGGCATCTACGTAATAGACGACGCCCGCGATTCGCGCTCGTTTCGCTGGGCGGTCGTCGTTCTTACGCGCTTTCAGCGCTGGATCCCTTTTTTGCAAATTAACCCAGGGCTCGCGGACTCTCCCTGGGCTACAAATATGTCGCCGGCTACGCGGCTATCGGGTTATTCCCGGAGCGCCGTTATCGGATTAATTCTGACGGCGCGCAACGTCGGAATCAGGCAGGCCAAAGTAGCAGCCAGGCCAAGTATCATCATAACGAACGCGATCGTCACCGGGTCATAACTGGTTATCCCGTAGAGCAGGCTGACCAGATACTGGCCCATTAACAAGCCACCCATAATCCCCAAGACTAACCCCAGGGCTACAATCTTTATTCCCTGGCCGAACACGATTCTAACCACGTCAGCTACCTCAGCGCCGAGCGTGACCCGGATACCGATTTCGCGGGTACGTAGACTGACTAAACGCGCCAGAATCGCGTACACTCCGACTAACGAAAGAACCAGGGCAAATACCGAGAACAGGGCGACCTCGAGCAAAGTCATCTCTCGGGTGGCAAACGATTTGCCGATCAATTGATCGAAAGTGCCGGCGTTCGACACGGGGACGTCCGGATCCATCGAAGCGACAATCTTTTGCACCGTTGGCATCACCCCAAACGAATTACCATCGGTACGAACGACTAAAGTACCACTGTCAGCCGTACGAAAGGGGTGCGGCTGGCCAAATGGATAGTAAGTCTGAAACTGTATGTGCTGCTGGGTCGGTGTTACCTGAAAGATCGTCGGCACAACGCCAATGATGGTGTAGTTCGTGCGGGCGCGGCCTACAACGTCACCGAAATCATATATCTGTTTCCCGATCGGATCCTGCCCAGGGAAATAAGTATCGGCTAATGCCCGATTGACGATAACGACTCGGTTGACTCCCTTGAGGTCGACCGCGTCGAACCCGCGTCCTTCCAAGATCGGGATCTGGAGCGTACGAAAATAATCGAAAGAAATCATCTCCAGGGTTGTACGGAGTCGATGTCCTTTATCCGGCTCGGGTTGCCCGACCACACCAAACGGTCCGGCAAACCCTTCGTTGTCGTCCAGAGAGAATGGCAATGCGTCTGTTAGCCCCACCGATTTCACTCCCGGCAATGCCGCGATCTTGGCCATCAAGGAATCAAAAAATGCGTTGCACTCCGGGATCGTTCCGTACTTGGAATCCGGCAGATAAATGTCTGTGGTTAACACATTGCGCGGATTAAATCCTAGGGGCGCATTTTCCAGGACTTGAAAACTGCGTGCCAATAGAACACAGCCAAATAACAAAAGAGAAGCTAGCGCCACCTGGAAAACGATGAGCCCCTGCTGGAGCCGTTGGCGTTGAGGTCCGACCGTGGCGCCGAGACCG
>JAFAHI010000622.1 GCA_019237325.1 Verrucomicrobiota bacterium
CGGAATTTGTGCATGACTCGATCCCGCTGATTTTGATTCATATCACCATGGATACGATCGGCAGAATACCCGCGCGCAACCAACTCTTCGGTCAGGGTATCGACCATGCGCTTCGTGTTACAGAAAATGATACCGAGCTTCAGATCATAGAGATCAATCAGCCGAGTCAGGATCTCGGTCTTTGAATGACCGCGGCTCTCATAATAAGCCTGTTCGACCGTCGGTACCGTTAAGATTTTGTGCTCGATTCGGACGGACTTTGCGTCGGCTGCATAAGTCCGAATCAGTTCGAGAATCGGCTTCGACATTGTGGCCGAAAAGCAGATGAATTGCCGCTGTTCCGAAATCGCGCGCAATATCTTTTCAATGTCGTCTCGAAAACCCATGTCCAGCATTTCGTCGGCTTCATCGAGCACGGTCATACGCACCGATTGCAAGTTGAGTGTTCTTCGCTCCAAATGGTCCAGAATTCTTCCGGGTGTTCCGATGACAATCTGTGCGCCCTGTTTTAATGCCTTGATCTGGCGGTCATAAGATTGACCTCCATAGATGGGTAGGGGATGAATTCCGCGCTTAAAGGCAGAAAGCTTATAGACCTCTTCGGCCACTTGCACGGCGAGCTCTCGCGTTGGGCAGAGAATCAAGACTTGAACTACGTGGCTTTTTGGTTCCACGATTTCCACGGCGGGAATGGCAAACGCTGCCGTCTTACCAGAGCCGGTCTGCGATTGCCCCACCACGTCATAGCCGGCCATGATCAGCGGAATGGCTTCCGCTTGAATTGGAGCTGCTTTCTCAAAGCCGAGCCGGCTAATGGCCTGAAGCAAAGCTTCCGAGAGACCGAGTTCCGCGAATAGTTTTTGAGTCACAATCGGTTCGTTAATATTTGAACCCGGTCTGTTCTGAAAGACAGGACTTGATTAGGATCGCCACTGGCTAACTCTAGGCTCTTTTTGTGAGTGTGACAATGTTACCTTGCTGACCCAACGAGTTGCCACGTCCCGGTTCCGAGGACGTCAACGCGATGGGCGTTTTAGTGCTCCAACTGCACCGGTTCTTTCCGTTGTGCGGATTCGTAAGCGGCAAGCACGACCCGCAACGCTTGGTAACCATCATTCCAGGTAACAGACGGTTCGCGTTGTTCTCGAATTGAGTTCACAAATTCCTGGATCATCGGTTGGTTCGCATCGGGACCGAAGCCGATCCATTCAGGATTTCGGGCGCCGCTTTTCGCATAAACCGTTAAATGCTGCGCGAAGCTATCCACAACTGCAGCGCCTTTTTCACCGATGACCTCGATTTTCAGATGCCCCCAACGGGGATACAAGGTTGGCCGGCTCCAACTGCAGTCGATGCTAGCCTGAATACCATTGGACATGGTGATTAGGAGCAAACCGGCGGTATCTACATCCAGTTCGTTTGGATAGAACAAATTATCGATCTCGGCGTAGACCTCGATTACCTCCGCTGAGAAGCACCATCGAAAGAAATCAGCTAAATGGACGATGTGATCCACGGCCGCTCCGCCGCCGGCTAGTTCTTTGTTCGCAAACCAGGCCCGGTGTCCGCTCGGGTTCTCGCTATGGTTGATTCCGTTCACCCCGAATACTTTTCCTAATTCGCCCTGCTGAACCATAGTCCGCAGCGCCTGCGTTGGCGAAGAAAAACGAGTGGGAAACGCGGTCATAAATCGCACCCCGTTTTTATCACAAACGTTTTTCATGGCTTGGGCGTTAGCTAGTGTGGTCTCAATCGGTTTCTCGCAAAGAATCTGACAGCCGGCATCAGCCCCTAGTTCTACTAATTCGCGATGACGAGCGTTTTCCGAGCAAATCACAACCCCATCCAATCTTTGAGCGAGAAGTTCCTGGTGGGTTGAAAACCAGCGTAAGCCGAACCTTTCACTGAATGGTCGTCCTTCCTCCGGATTCTCATGCGAAAATCCGATCAGCTCGACTCCTGGAACAGCTTTCAGATTTGCCTGATACCCTTCGGCGTGCAGGTGTGCGACACTGAGAATTCCGATGCGCATAACAAAAAAATTTCACCACAAAGGCACAGAGGACACAAAGGTCCAAAGGTAAAGGCTATCTATCGTGCCGACGGCTCGGAAATGGACCAATTCAATCACGCGGTCGACCGCGGCGACTCCGCCTTTCGGTGGTTTTGTGTAATTCAGATTCGACCCAATCGGCCAGATTATGTGTAGTCAAGAAGTTTTGAGTCTTGCTTTGTGTCCTTTGTGCGTTTGTGGTGAAATTTCGATTCATGGGAGTTTTACGGGTTTACCTGTTTCCAGCGATTCTTTTACCGCTAAACTGATCCGAAGTGCTTCCAGAGCATCTTCCGCGGTGACCTCGAAAGGTGCTCCCGTCTGAATGCACTGATACGCGTGCCGGAGCTCAGCAGCGAAAGGGTCGTCAGCTAATCCAGAGGTCGGCAAACCCACTGAGGCGGTTTCTTCAAGTTTTGGGGTAAAGAAGGTGACTAGGGGAGGCGGTTGATCTGAACTCCATTCAATCAATCCATCCGTCCCGGAAAGATCGAATCCAGTACGGAAAACTCCGGGAGGATATGCCCAGCCTCCTTCGATCAAGGCAATCGCTCCGCTTTTCAGGCGAAGAACGACTTGTACATACTGCGCAGCTCCACTGTCGGCCTGCGTCTTCAACGCGAAGACACGTTGTACTTGGCCAGCTAACCAACGGACATAGTCGAAATCGTGAATCATGAGGTCCACCACCATCCCGCCGGAAAGAGCATCGTTAAAATACCAGGCCTCCGGGTTTTGTGGGACGTAACTGACCCGTCTAAGGCGTAAAACACCTGGCTTACCAATGCGTCCGGCGGCGACTAACTGTTTCGCCGACCGATAGTGTGAAAAAAACCGAAGTACCAATCCGATAAAGAATCGAACTCCTTGGCACGCATCGATCATCGCTTGCCCATCTTCCACGGTGAGAGCAATCGGTTTCTCGCAGATCACGTGTTTACCTGCCTTAGCCGCGGTTAAGACTAGAGGTTTGTGCGTTGCGGTTGGGGTACAGATATCTACGATGTCGACGTTGTTTAATAGCTCATCGTAGTTAGCAAACGTGCGAATCTTATGTCGCTGGCCAAATGCTTTCGCTTGAGTCGGATTGGATGAGATGCAGCCGGCGAGTTCTACACCGATGGTAGACCACGCCGCTGCGTGTACTTCGCCCATGGTTCCAGTACCGGCAATACCGATTCGCATAGCCTACAATTCTTAACCATCACTTCACGGCACCAGCTGTGATTCCCCGAATGAGTTGTCGGGAGAAAATCACGTAAAGGAATACCGGCGGCAGAATAGCCAACGTGAGTGCCGCTAACACCGCATTATAATCATTGGCAAACTCACCCAAAAAAGTCTGTGCTCCCAAGATTAGCGTTTTAGTGGCTTCGCCCGGTGCCAGGATAAGAGGGAACCAGAGATCGTTCCAAATTGGCAACATCGATATGGCTAACACCGAACCGAGGGCGGGCCGCACCAACGGCAAGATCAGCAAATAGATCCGGTATTCGCTGGCTCCATCTATCCGGGCCGCGTCTTTCAGATCTCCAGGTACCTGGCGCATGAATGTGGTGAGAACGAATACGGCTAAGGGGATACCTTGAGCCGTGTAGATCAGAATCAATGACAACAGATTATTGACCAGGTGAAGGTTTACCATGAGTCGGAGGATTCCGACAGTGCCTAGGCGGATTGGCACCATGATACCGATCGAAAGGTAAAGAGAGGTTAAAAGGTTAAATCTGAACTTGTATTCGGCGAGCGCGAACGCGGCCATCGAGCCAACAATTAGAATCAGTAGCAGCGAGCTGGTGGTGACGAATAAGCTGTTCAGAAAATACCATTCAAAATGGGAGCCGGAGACTAAAGTGGCATATCCATCCAAGGTAAAGCTATCTGCCCAAGGCAGCGCAAACGGGGCGCTAAAAATCGTGATCCGATCCTTAAATGAATTGAGGATGATCAATAAGACAGGAAATAACGCTACGACCGCGTACGCGATTAGAACAGCATGCGTTGCAATTGCAGACCAAAATTTCGATCGCACCGTTTTTTAGTCTCCAGGTTAAAATTGGATTTGCTGAAGACGGCGTTGCCACCCAAACAGGTAGATCAATACGCCTACCAGAATGATCACCAGCATTACGCCGGCCACGGTTGAACCCATGAACGGGTCGGCTGGCTGCAACTGGTAACCAAAGAATGTCCGAAAGAAAAATGTACCCAAGATATCGGAGGCGAAATTTGGTCCGGCCAACGCCCCTTGGGTCGCATAGATCAAATCGAACGCGTTAAAGTTTCCTACGAAAGTCAGCACTGCTATCAAGCCAACCGTTGGTAAAATCAGAGGAAATTGGATCCTCCAAAAGATCGTCCAACTGCTGGCTCCGTCGACTCTGGCGGCTTCCATCAGGTCATCCGGGATTCTGATTAGAGCTGCCAGAAACAGCATCATCGGGATTCCGATATTTTGCCAAACCGACATCAGCGAGAGAGTAATGAGCGTAGTCGATTCCGTACCTAACCAGGGGTAATCCCCCAAGCCGCTGAGTCCGACAATTCCGAATAGCGCGCGCGATATTCCCCAAGAGGGAAGGAGAATCAGCTTCCAGACAAACCCAATGATAACTACTGAAAGGATGGTCGGTGTAAAGATGATGGTACGATAGATAGCGGCTCCTCGAATCCTCGTGGCCAGAAGGCCAGCCAATAGCAAGCCGATTGGGTTTTGCACTACCATATGAATAACGAAAAATACCAAGTTGTTCCGTACTGCGTTCCATAACGGCGCAGACCATCGATCCTGGCTAAATAGCGTCAGGTAATTTTGAATACCGACAAACATTTGGCCGGCTCCACTAGATGCTTTGTTATTCAGCGATAGCCACAGGGAATCGCATAGCGGGTAAATCATGAACGCCGTGTAAATGAGGACAGCCGGGCCCAGAAAAACCAGGATGTGGATTGGGAGGCCGCGCTTAGATTTCACCACAGAGACACGGAGTTCACGAAGATGGAAGGATGTTTACTACGAAGAACAAAGGGTACCAAAATCAGAAAAGTTGCTTCAATAATCCTGTCTCTGCGAACTCTGTGTCTCTGTGGTGAATGCTTCTTTATTTCGCTTGTTGTGGCTTATACCAGGAGGCCAGATCTTTCTGGACGAAATCTGCGGCCTGTTGCGGCGTGAAAGTGCCGTTCAACACTTGCGCACAGGCATTCCACAGATCGTTTTCATTGTTCGGATTCGCATTCCGCGAGAGAATTTGATAGGAGCAGCGAAACGTCTGTGGGCCTTGTTTAAGCCAACTATCGAACTCCTGAGCCACGGGATCGCTGAAGGTGAAGTCCCCGTCCGCTAAAGGAAAGAAGCCCGGTAACGCATTCGAGTAGAGCGTTGCAAATTCAGGAGTGGCTACCCAGGCTAAGAAGGTGCGTGCAGCTTCTTTGTTTTTGCTGGCCGCGTTCAGGCCTAGCGCGATGTCAGGATGATTATCAATTACGACTTCGCCTTTGCCTTCGAAGGAGTACGGTTTAAAGGCGCCAAAATCCAGCTTTGGATTCATCTGTCTGAACACGGCAATATCCCATGAGCCCGCCGGATAAATCGCGCCGCGTCCTTGAGCGAATAGATTCTGCGCATCCGCGTAAGCAAGCGCTTGGTATCCGGGCGCCAGGTAAGGCTTCCATTTCGCTAGCGCCTCAAATGTCGCCAAAAAACCGCCCTTGTTATACTGGGCGCTGCCATCAATGAGTGCTTTGCGGCCGGTTTCCCCATCCCACAGTGTGGGTCCGATGTTCTGATACCCCATGGTGGCGGATTCCCATTGATCCTTGGTCCCGATCACCAGCGGTATGTATTTGCCGTTCTTCTTTATCTTATCGAGCACCGCTAGAAATTCCTGTTCGGTCTTAGGCACAGTCAAACCGAGCTCAGTGAAAATCTTTTTATTGTAAATGAATCCGTGGATCACCGAAGCCATTGGCACCGCGAACGAAGTTTTGCCGTCGTCAGTGGACCAGGCAGCTAAAGCAAATTTCGAGAACTTATCCATTCCTGGGAGGTCGTTCAGCGCCACGATTTGGCCCGCGTTATAAAGATCCAGCGATTTGTCAAAGGGTCGACATGCGATTAAGTCGCCCGCGGTCCCCGCCTTGAGTTTCGCGTCCAAAACCGCGTTGTATTCTGTCGGTGCGGTCGGCGTGAATACTACCTCGATATCCGGGTGTGTCTTGGTGAATACTGGGATAATCTTATCTCGCCAAACCTTGAGATCGTCCGTCCGCCAGCTCTCAATGATCAGTTGAGTTTTTCCTTGGGATACATTGGCCCCGAAGGTAGTTAGCGCCAATAAAACAAGACTGAGTAGTTTCTTAGACATGGGGGTGTGAGCAGTATAAGAAGCTCAGGGAACAAAACAACGCCGTTTCTGGGGGCTTGTTAAGGTAGGGCGAAAAACTCGGCGCGCCCCTGACTCAGCTACCGCTCGTGATTAATCCGGCCGGTTTTGAGCCGTTCCTTCGATGCGGCATCTCGCGAGGCACAAACGAGGCGATCTTTGGTTACGAAGATTCGAGATTACTGGAGTCACGTCCAAGGCGCGGCTCAAAAACCGGCGCGACGAGCTTTAGAGAGTTAGCCATATTATGGGCGTGCTGAGTTTTTCGCCCTACCGCTACCAATGCTTCAGTGCGGACACGGCGCCGTGTTGTCCGCACCAGCTCATTGATTCAACAATTGCTCGAGTGACGAACAATTTCGCTCGGTGAGCTGCGGTCTGCAGATCATCGCCCAGAGCCAAACCGGCGGTAAGTGCGGCCGATAAGGTGCACCCGGTTCCATGGATCGATTTAGCCTGCACAAATGGTTCACTCAGGCGCAGAACACCAGCCGGAGTTGCCAGATAGTCGACCGCTAAATCTCCCGGCCAATGGCCTCCTTTGAGTAGGAAAGCGGTTCCGTACCGTCGAACTAGTTCCGGCCCGATCTGTTTTAATTCGGCCGCGATCCCAATGTCCTGTCCGTAGATGATCTCAGTCTCATCCCGATTGGGAGTAACAACGGTTGCCAACGGAAGCAGGCGATTGAGGTAGATTTCCAAGGCATCGGTTTGCAACAAGCGATCGCCGGAAGACGCTACCATCACAGGATCGACTACCACGAATGGCCTTTTATCAATCGGGATTGCTTCCAAGATGTCGCAAACCGTGCCGATGATTTCTTTTGAATGCAACATCCCGGTTTTAATGGCGTTTACCGGGAAATATTCGAGACTCAGGATGAGTTGCTCCCGGACCGTATCGACATCGACCGCTTGAACTTTTTGTACCTTTCCTGGAACCTCCGCCACAACACAGGTCACGACGCTCTGGCCAAATACCCGGAAATAAGTAAATGTTTTAAGATCAGCCTGGATTCCGGCTCCGGCTGAGCTATCCGACCCTGCAATGGTAACGGCTACAGGCGGTGTTTCCATGAAACGACTCTTTTAACGGGCTGGGAAATTGACCATGAGCAATCTGTTCCGCGAACTGGCCGAGGTAAGAGTTACCATTGATAAGGTAGTCTATGTGCCGACGTTGGAAGCTCCTCCGGATCGTCCATATCCTTTTGTGTACTTTATTACAATTCGTAACGATTCGCTCGAAAACGTGACGATTCGTGGACGAAAATGGGTTGTAACCGATTCTCATGGTGGCAAGCTGGTCGTTGAAGGGGACGGCGTTGTGGGTGAGTTTCCTCGGCTCCAACCTGGAGAGAAGTTTAGCTACAACAGCTATCATGTTATCGCAGAGGATAGCGTCGCCGAAGGCGCTTTTTTGGGTATAGGTGAGGGCGGTGAACCTTTTGTT
>JAFAHI010000189.1 GCA_019237325.1 Verrucomicrobiota bacterium
CATACTTCATGGCCTGTGATCGTACGGATCGCCGGCGAAATGCCTCGACGTGGCCGGAGTAACGTCTGCTGGCGCAGGCTGCGTCGTTCAGGAATGAGTGTCTATCTACTAGCGGTGCAGCCCTAGTGCTTATGAGCATCACCGTCCAATGCGGCTTTCACGATCTCTTCGACCTCTGCGTAAAGTTTCCGGTCTGCTTTCAATGTCTCCTTAGCTGCATCTCTGCCTTGAGCAAGCTGCTGGCCTTTGTACGAAATCCAAGAGCCGCGCTTTTCCAAGATATTCTTTTCCAGGGCAAGATCGAGCAATGCGCCGACGTTCGAGATGCCCTCATTGTACATGATATCGAATTCGGCTTCCGTGAATGGAGGAGCGACTTTGTTTTTTACGATCTTCACTTTGGTGCGGTTGCCCACGACGGTCCCATCAGTCTGCTTAATGGCGGTGATCCGGCGGATGTCAACGCGGACGCTCGAATAGAATTTTAAAGCCTTTCCTCCCGGCGTTGTTTCCGGGTTACCAAACATGACTCCGATCTTTTCCCGAATCTGATTGGTAAAAATGCAGCAGGTCCGGGCCTTTGCGATAAGAGCGGTAAGCTTCCGAAGGGCTGCGCTCATGAGTCGGGCTTGGGCTCCAACGGTGGCATCGCCGATTTCGCCTTCGAGTTCTGCCTTGGTCACCAACGCCGCCACCGAGTCGATCACGATCACGTCCAACGCATTTGAACGCACCAGCGTTTCGCAGATCCTTAACGCCTCTTCGCCAGAACTTGGCTGAGACACCAACAAGTCATCTAGGTTGACGCCTAATCGCTTCGCGTATTGCGGATCCAGCGCATGTTCGACATCGATAAATCCAGCGAGGCCGCCTTGCCGTTGTGCTTGCGCGATGACGGTCAGCGTCAATGTCGTTTTACCTGAGGATTCAGGACCAAAAATCTCCACTACTCTGCCCCGGGGAAATCCGCCTACGCCCAATGCTCGATCTATCAGAATATTTCCAGTCGGAATGACTTCAACCGCGGTCACTCGGTCATCGCCGAGCCGCATGATCGCGCCTTCTCCATAGTCTTTGGCGATTTGTTGCAACGCCAATTCCAAGTTCTTCTTGCGCGCAGTGTAAACGGGATCGACCGCCTCGACCTCGGAGTTTTTCGCAGCCATTTCTGAGATTATAGAGCAAGACTTGGAAAACCAAACAAAGAAAGCCTAACAGCCGGAGAAATCCGTGGGGAGAGTGGGGAGGGATCGCTGCCTGTCCGACATAGCCTTTTCCCAGTAAGCATGGCTGTTCCTACATTGGCGACGTCGGATCCTCGCGATCCGTGCTCCGTGGAATTGTGCCTTGTTTGCCGAGTCAGGATGAAATGCATCGGCGGTGAAACGTCTGCAAGGCGCGCGGGGACGCGCGCCCTCCTCAGGTCGGCTGCGATGATTTGCTCAGGTCGCGACTTCGACAATCAGTTTGCCGGTAGTTGCTCTCGATTCCAAGTCGCGATGGGCCTGAGCGACCTGAGCAAGTGGGTACCGCTTTTCGATTCTCAGACGAAGCTTTCCGTCGCGGACCAACCCTAAGATCGTGCCGGAACGATGAAGGAGCTCTTGCCGATCCGCGCTGTGGTGAGCCAGGCTGGGTCGAGTCAAAAACAGAGAGCCCTTTTCCGACAGAATGATTGGATCGATTGGTGGAACCTTGCCGCTGGATTGACCGAACAGGACCAACATCCCGCGCGGCCGCAGAACTTCTAAACCGCCTTGATAGGTTGTAAGTCCAACCGAATCGTAAACCACGTTGACCCCTTTGCCGCCCGTCAGCTCTTTGACCCGCGCGACAAAATCTTCGTCCTTATAAAGGATGGTTTCGTCTGCACCGGCTTGCTTGGCCAATTTCGCTTTGTTCGGGGTCGAGACCGTCGTGTAGACCGTGGCGTCTTTCGATTTCAATAACTGAATCAAGAGCAGACCGGTCCCGCCGGCGCCGGCGTGGACTACAGCGACGTCGCCCGATTTGGCTGGGAACGTGCTTTCGGATAAATAGTGCGCGGTCATGCCCTGAAGCATGACGGCAGCCGCAGCGTCAAACCCTACGCCGTCGGGAATCTGTACCAGTTTCGCTGCGGGAACGGACGCGTACTCGGCGTATGCGCCCGGGGCCATCGCCCAGGCGACTCGAGTTCCCGGAGCCAGATCGCACCCGGGCCCGGCCTTTTCTACCATACCGGCACCTTCCATTCCGGGCGTGTATGGGAATGGCACCTTATAAAGCCCGCTCCGTTGATAGACGTCGATGAAATTGATCCCGGCTGCCATGACACGGACCAGAGCTTGATTCTCGCTTGGTTCCGGCTGGGGAACCTCATCGAGTTGCAAGACCTCTGGACCACCGAAGTTATGGATTCGAAGCGCTTTCATTGACAGATCAGTCAAGGTCCGCCGGTCGAAGTGTTGGTCAAGCGCGGAGATTGGGGAGCCGCTTTCGCCTGTGCCTGTAGGAGCGCCACAAATCTAGCAGACGATGCGTAACCAGCCCGGAACGCGTGTTTAACAAGCGGCTCCCGCGCACGTCTGCTGGTGTGGCCACAACCCACGGCGTATCAAAACGAGCATCGTGATGGGCGAGGTCACACCGTGGGTTGTTCGCGGGAGCCGCCTGGAGGGGAGCCGCTTTCGCCCGTAACCTGTCCGAGCGTCCTTAATTAGCAGACGATGCGTAACCCGCCCGGAACGTGCGTCTAACAAGCGGCTCCCGCGCGCGTCTGCTGGTGTGGCCACAACCCGCGGCGTATCAAAACGAGCATCGCGATGGGTGAGGTCACACCGTGGGTTGTTCGCGGGAGCCGCCTGCTAGCAACATTTCGAGGCGTCTCAGGGTTTGATTCCTTCGTTCTTCCGGGGAGATGTTTCAACGCGTAAAAGCGGCTCCCCTCCAAGCGTGCCTCGCCTTAAATCGACGCAAAAAACCCGTCCGGAAAATCCCGGACGGGTCATCTTGCGAAGCAAATCCAAACCAGCACTTACTCGAGCGTGATCCGTCGAGGTTTCAGGTTCTCTGCCTTCTGCAGATTCACCGTCAGAATACCCTGATCGATGCGGGCTGAAATCCTGTCGGCATCGATTGACGGATCGAGTTCGTACACTCGCCGATAAGAGAGCTGGCGCGTCTCGCGGTGCAGTGCTTCTCCACTCACGCTCAACGGCTGCTGCTGCCCGACCAGCACAAGATTGCCATCCTCAACGGTAATCTGAATGCCATTCCGGTTGACCCCTGGCATTTCCGCGCGAAGGACGTATCCCGACTCGGCCGGCTCGATATCGACGTACGGAGCAGCGTAGGTGACCTGCTCGGTCGGCTGCTGACCTGACTTTTGATGCTCTTGAGAAACGATATTCATGGTCTTGTCCTTTTGGTTTGGAGCCGAGGCTTCGCTCGGCTCCAATTGCACCCCATTAACCAACGGAAACTTCGATTTGCTTAGGCTTGGCCTCTTCAGCCTTCGGCAGAACAACCTTCAGGATACCGTCCTGATAAGTCGCTTTAACTTTATTGCCGTCGACGCCTGTCGGCAGCGTTACGCTGCGCTGGAAGCGACCGAAGAAACGCTCGCTTCTGTAGCCTTCCTCACCCTTCTTCTCCTGTTTCCTCTCTCCCGAGATGGTGAGAACGCCGTCGTGTAGTGACAGCTCGATGTCCTCCTTCTTCAGGCCGGGCAACTCGGCGACCACAGTGAATTGGTCTTTGTCCTGGTATACATCCAGGGCTGGAACCCAACGGCTAAAAGAGTCGGGCGTACGAAAGACCGGGGCAAATGAGCTATCGAACAGGCGATCCAGTTCGCCGCGAAGCACGGCGAAACGGTCGAAAGCCTTTGCTAGGTCTGAACTACCTTGATTTTGATAACGGATTATATTCATGGGTTTGAACCTCCTTTGGAAAATCTTCATTTTACGCTGCAGAAGAAAAGCTTGAGGCATGCCAAGGACAGGCGAACGACATAAGTATCAGATAATCAGCGTATTAGGATAATTCACTCGAACCAAGTTCTGCTAATTGTGAGCCAGGATGTCGCAGCAGTGTACCGAGCTGCCAACATATGCGTCAGATTGGCTCATGGGATGTTGCGAAGCAGTCCCTAGCAGACCGATCTTAAGGTTTATCATTGACAACGGCCTGGGTACTTTCTCGGAACACGGAGTATGAGACGCTCTTTGAGAAGGTGGACGCGACGCCATACTTCTTCAGTGTTACAAGTTGGTCCGCCCCTATGTACCGCTACAACTTTTGGCTTATGCCAATCGCCGAACCATCAGCCATTCTTCAACGGAGACAGGGAAGCTTTGCGTAAGAGCTTAGCTGATCCTGGGCTTTGGGCGGACGAACTGCACTTGAAACCTGCCGGGGCACGCGTGTTTACTCAGGCTTTCGCGAATTACTTTATCGATGCCATCAAGAAGCAACCGCTGTAATCGCCGGCAACGCCCCGGGCGTCGACCACGCTGTGACCGGGCCAAAACGGCAAGATCGTTGAGCTTCTCGACCGCGGAGCTCGCGGTTTCATTATGATGGTGCCGTTAGTTGGCTGTGTCTTATTAGTTGCGTTGGCTGCGATTCGAATGCGGCCAGGAATCGGGCGGATGCCACGGTGGTATAGCCTCCTGGTGCCGCTAGGATTATGGCTGCTAGTCGTCAACCTGTCGATGCCGTTACCAAAATCGTATCCCGACTCGCCAGCTCCCGGATTGGTGTTACAGGCGGTGCAAAAGCTAAACCGAGAAGCATTGACGCGAATTCAGTACGTCATTGTCGTTGAGGGGAGCAGCGTGACCATGAACGGTCTTGATGGGGAGCGAGTGCAGCGGGTACTCGCGGAAAATGGTATCCCTGCGCTTGTGATTCAACTGTCATTCGCCGGGGCGAATCACGCGGAGCGATACGAATATTTGAAAGAGTTCATGGAAGCATTGCGGCCGAATCAGCTCGATGCTCTCCGGCGGGTAAAGGTAATCCTTTGCCGGGAAGTTGAACTTGGTTATGACAAAAACCCTATAGATAACTTCCTAAGAAATGGATCAACCGGTCGCTCCCTCCGATATCTAGATCCGTCAAACGTCCCGATTATTTTTTCGTGGTTGGCCCTGAAATATCGCCCCATCAATTGGATCAGAGAGCATACGGTGCTCACCAACCTGGCTGGCTGCGTACTTTTCAATCTATTCCACGTCGGTTACGTGCCCAGGATCGAAGGTCTAACCGCGCCGGCTAAGACGGAACCTTTTATTCCGAATCTTACGCAGAGCCCCGGATTTGCGGCTCGCGGCTCACTCGATAGTGTCCAAGATTCGGAATTAGATAAGCGTTTAACTTCTACGTTTGCAGAGAACTTGGCTTGGCAGAAGAAAAGGGACCAGGATTTCAGGGACGTGTTCCGAGGCCTGATCACATCGGAATATTTCTTTGCTTTTCCTAGCTGGTCGAAGTGGAACGCGGATTACAACATTTGGAAGCGGCGCCAACCTGGCAACGAGCGCTTCTTTGATGGAGACGCTACTCGATTAATGGACGAATTGAATTCACCGTCTCTCTGGTACGATCAAATTCACTTGCAGCAACCCGGTGCAGAACTCTACTCAGACGAATTTGGCAAATACCTGGTTGAACAGATTCAATCGAAGAACCCCTAAATGCTGTTCAACTCGGGATCCTTCTTCTGTTTTCTGCTGTTGGTGCTGCCAACCTATTGGTTGTTGCCCTCGAACTTTCTGCGGAAGTTGCTGTTAGTCGGGGCCAGCTTTGTTTTTTACGCCTGGTGGGACTGGCGATTTCTGGGGCTGCTGGGTTTTGTTATTTTGTCCGTCTTCTTTGGCGCTCGATTCGTCCTGTACGAACGAAGAAAAGGGAACCGGCGCCGGGCTTTGATTTATTTGTGGTGTTGTCTGGGCGTTGAGCTGGCTGTCTTAGGCTTTTTCAAATACTTCAATTTTTTTGAGGATAATCTCGTGCTGGCTCTGCAGGGTGTCGGAGTACATGTCGTCGCATCGAGCCTTCTTTTTCGGGTGATCCTGCCGATCGGCATCAGCTTCTATACGTTCCACGCTATCACGCTGGCGGTAGATACTTTCCGCGGAAATGTGGATCGCGAGGTCTCGTTGCTCGACGTGGCGTTGTATATCGCCTTCTTCCCGCAGCTGGTTGCCGGGCCGATCGTTCGCGCCACGGTTTTTCTACCTCAGATAGAGAAAAAAAGAACATTCGACGGAGAAGACCTCTTCGTGGCTCTGCAGTCTATCGGCTTCGGGTTTCTGTATAAGGTCGTGTTTGCCGACGCGATTGCTCCATTTGTTGATTCGGTGTTTAAAGCGCCGGCGCAGTTCTCCTGGATTTATCTGCTGGCGGGCGGCCTAGCATTTTACTGCCAAATCTATTTCGACTTTAACGGTTATTCATTGATCGCCATCGGTGTATCCCGACTGTTTGGTTATCGGTTACCAGACAATTTCAACTTCCCGTACTGTGCGACCAGCCTGACTACCTTTTGGCATCGCTGGCATATCTCTCTTTCCACCTGGCTGCGCGATTACCTTTACATTCCCCTAGGTGGGAACCGGGGCACATTATTAAAGCAGCTGCGCAATTTAATGTGCACGATGTTGTTGGGTGGCCTCTGGCACGGAGCCAGTTGGAACTTCGTATTGTGGGGCGGTATGCACGGCGCCGTTCTCTGTGCCGAAAAAGTGATCCGTGTAGGCCAACAGCGGAAAGAGCAGCGTGACTTTGGGCTGAGTATCGGTCTCGTATTCGGTTGGGTGGTAACGCAGATCATTGTTTTTCTGCTCTGGATCCCGTTTCGGGCATCGGACTTTCAAGACACATTGAATTTTATCACCGGTACTTTTTGCATGAGAGCCGGCGGCTCTCCTCTCCAACAGCAAACCGGTGCGATCCCTTGGCTTTTGCTGGTATTGCCGATCGTCTGCGATACTTTTGTGGTTCGCTCACTTCGGGTGTGGCGGGAGAAGCCGGCCCTCAACCCCGAGCTGGCGTTTGCTATTCTTGTCCTGGTGA
This sequence comes from Verrucomicrobiota bacterium, assembly GCA_019237325.1. Taxonomy (GTDB): domain Bacteria; phylum Verrucomicrobiota; class Verrucomicrobiia; order Chthoniobacterales; family JAFAMB01; genus JAFAVN01. Next base: position 7,063 of record JAFAHI010000189.1, read on the forward strand.
CGCTGTGTGTGGCGTTGCTTGCTAAGACTGGATTACGGCCGTTTATCTACTTTCAATTTTAAGCGTTCGCGGAAAAATCGAAGCTCTAATTTTGGTGCTGACCTAAGTGTTGTCTGTCTCTCCGCGTTACTGTCCTTCTATCTCTCGGCGCCGGAAAAGCTGCTCAGAAAACCCAATCACAAACGCGGTCATGATGACCAGCGTTAGCAGCAAGGCGGGAGCGTAACTGGTTCGATATCGTTCGACATCCAAAGTGTGTACGATGCTAATTGTGAGCACGTTCCCATACAGGCCGGCGGTCACCAAAAGAGCGGCGTATCCCGAGAGCCGCAGATCGCGAAACCGTCTATCGCATAAGACCCAGAAAAGCGCCGCGAAAAAGGCCGTTTGAATCCAAAGTGAAACTTTGGCGAACGCCACAGCTAAGTAGCGTTGGATTGCTACATGATTTATTTGAAATCCTTGTGCATACACTTTCTGCAGGGCATTAAGATAAACGGCGCAAGCCGGCTGGTCGATGTATCCGCGAGATCTCGCGTCCGCCACTGACGTTTCGATGCAAGGATCCACTGCAGCTGCAATCTCGTGAAAGCGTCTCCGGTCCAATGCGTGAGCCGAAAAATCTTTACTGGGGCCAGTCAGAAATAGATAAAACTGCCTAGCAATTTTAGCGACCATGGTTTCTGGGGACTCTCGCCAGACTCGGAAATAGGCGTGGTAACAGAGCTTGATTAAAGCGTCGTCAGTCAATTTCTGTTCTGATTGAAAAGTGGAGAACAGGTTCCGATGATATTGTATGTAATCAGCGTCGAAACCTAGCATACGGTTTCGAAGAGGCTGAACTCGTGCTTCTTCCCAGGCCTGGTCTAATGCCTCATAAAAACGAGTTTCGGTATTATCCGATGTCCTCTCTCCGCTTTCGAGGTGATATCGCTTAGCGTTCTCCACGATTTCGGCGGCGTGTATCTCCACCAAATTGAACGGCAAGAGTGTTCTCGCGCCCAAATCCGGTCTGAATTGGAGAAACTGTGGCAAGGTGCATTCGGCTCCAACTAGAAGTAAGCCGGCCGCAACGGGCGTTAACCTTAGCCTGATCGATCCAGATCCGAACATGCCCGCCGCAAGGAAGCAGGAAACCGGGACAATCGCTAAGGTCCAACTGGGCCTCAACAGGATTACAGTGTAGCAACCCAGCAGCATTCCGGCGCCGAAAACGATTGTCGAAAAGGGTTGGCGAGTAACCCATCGCGCTCTGAAATAAGCCAAAGAGGCGGTGAAATAGACCATCATGAAAAAGGCGAGGATCCCCTCAGGGCCAATAGTCAACTCGAGCTGGATCTGAGCTGTCCCCAGGACGTAAACAAATGTCGCGAGAGCGCCAAGCAAAACGGCAAGACCATGAAAGAGAACGGATCGTCGCGGGAAAATCGAGAGCCAAAGCCTAACGCACAACCACAACAACGGTGCCGCGAGTAAGCTGAGGCATTGCTGAAGTCGAACGATCCAGTCGAATTCTCCTCCCAACCGGATGGTAGCGGCAAGAATCGCCGGATAAAGCCATTCGCGTCCGTTTGCTTGCTGAAATCCGTCGCCTCCGAGCCAGGACAGCGCTGGGCTCAAGTAACCCCAGGTGTCAGGAGTCCAAAGTGGCACCGCCGGCAGGCTACTACGCTGGGCAATGCCTAACATCAAGCCAATTGAGACTATCCCGATGGCGACGACATCAATGTTCTTTACGGTCGGTCGCATCAGTCATGAGAATACGCGGTTTAACTATTCGGTCGATTAACCTCAAAATCGGCGCAGGCAGGGGATTCTTTGCCTAGATAGCGCGCATTTCAAGTTCTTGTTAGTACCCTTAAAATCACATGCTTGAAAAGCAAGGCTTGTGCCCGAAAGTGGATCCCATGAGACAAGAAGCCGATGAACCCCAGGCCCCTGTGTTGGTTCCGACGGTAATCGAAGACACCGGATTCGGAGAGCGCGGCTATGATATATACAGCCGCCTACTGAAGGACCGGATCATCTTTCTAGGCACGGAAATCGATGACACGGTAGCGAACCTGGTAGTCGCGCAGCTGCTTTTTCTACAGACTCAAGCGGCAGATCAGGACGTCAGTCTCTACATCAATTCGCCCGGGGGATCGGTGACCGCTGGCTTGGCTATTTACGACACGATGCAGTTCTTGAGCTGTGACGTAGCGACATATTGCTTAGGCATGGCTGCGAGTATGGGTTCGTTTTTGTTGGCAGCAGGTACAAAGGGAAAAAGACACGCGCTACCCAACTGCGATATCATGATCCATCAGCCGTCCGGCGGCGTCCAAGGTGTAGCCAGCGATATGGAAAGATCCGTAGAACAACTCCTGAAAGCTAAGCAGCGCCTTAGCCGGATCTATGCGTTGCATACAGGAAAGAGCGAGGCGGAGATTCTGATCGATATGGATCGTGACTTCTGGCTTTCGGCTGAAGAGGCCAAAGCGTACGGCCTGGTTGATCAAGTCGTCGCGACTGCGCCTTCTGCGCGCTGATTAAACCCGAGGGTGTGCGAGCCAAGTAGCGCCAGCAAGCCAAAATAGAAGCACCGGAAAAACACCTGTAATATCTCTGTCGCGCTCACCTTACGCCGACCTCTCTGTATCCGTTAGCGGTTAGGATTTTGCTCGGTGCGCGCCAGGCGCCACTTGGTAGAGAACCCGCCCGTCCTTTTCAACTATATCTTTGACAATCGTCGACAGATAAACCGACTCGGACGTGAATCGCTCGAACTTTGAGATTCGTGAACGATTTAGAACCCGGAACCCATAACGTTCAAACAGATGAAGCGTTCGACGTTCGTCGAATGTGACCATTTGGGCGCTGATCTGTTTAACTCCGTGGTCCGCTAGAAATCGGAGATAGCGCTCCAAGACCGCTCGAAAAACCGCGATCCGCTTAACTTCGGGCAAGAAATTCATGTGAAAATGTCCTACGTTTCGAGGAGCTTCCGGTACCTCCTGCCAAGCGTACAATGCAATCCATCGAATGTAGCGGCGCGATTCCGCTTGGTAGCGCGGAAGACGGAAAAGCGTTTTGGCGCCGAGGGAGACAGATTGGCGAATAGTAAAGATCTGATGCCGGCGCGGAAACCGGCATCCGAGTAAGTATCCCTTAACTGCGTTATCGACAGTAACAACAAAAGCGGAGTCAGGTTCACAGAGCAGATAATAATCCGTTAAAAAATCTGCAAAGAGGTCGCGATCTTCGAAAACTGGATCGATAGGTCCTCCCAAAAAGCCAGTTTGGCAGCAAAGGTCTCGAATCGTCTGGCGGTCTTTAGGCTGGTATTCGCGGATAGTAAAACCCGGTGTCTCCATTGATTCAGCTAAAAAGGGGCCTCTTAAATGTCAAATGTGCGGTCGACCAATTGGGTTCTCTTGTGCAGCTGTTCGGCTCGATCGACCCAGCCCATTCCGCCAGCTTGCGACTGTATTGAAGACCAGCGGCAGCAAGAAACTGATGATCATGCCTAATCCGAGCAGAAGCATAGGAGCATACCCGAGACGATACCGCGTGATCTCGAGAGTATGCACAGAGACCAGCGTGAAGACGTTTCCGTAGGTGCTAGCGAGAACTGCTGAAGCGGTTAAGCCTGCCAGTAGAAAACTGGGCCGGTGCGGCAGCCACCAGATAGCGATCATCGCCAAAAAAAAGGCGACCTGCAAAAGTAAGCTGACGGCGGCAATTCCCTGCGCGACCCAGGTCAAGAACGGTAGTCTTAGAGAATGAGATCGAGTTACCGGAGGCGACTCTAACATCCGAAGGTATGATTGATAAATCCTGCCTACCTCAGGCGAAAATTTCTCGTTCAACAGATACGAACGAGAGGCAGCTAACTCCTGGTCCAGGTGAAAGGATTTACCAGTCGAATAAAAATCTTCGAAACGAGGGAACAGAAAAAGATCAGTTTGATTCGCGATCTTGTACAACATCAAAGCCGGCTCATATCGCCACGCTTGAAAATAGGAGGAATAACACGCGGCGGTTAGCTGGGAATCGGTCCAACCCTCCTGCTGTTTGATTGATGAGAAAAAACCCGACCCGTAAAAGATGAAATCGGCATCGAAACCAAGAACCGGAAACGGCATTGGATTCTCCCGGGCTTTGCGATAAGCCTCAGCAAGCTTTGTGTAAAATGCCTGATCCAATTTTCCCTGATCTATTGTGGAGAGTGGCCGGGCTGAAGCGGTTTGTAGGATCTGAGGGGCATGGATGGACACGAGGGTCATTGGCAGAAAGCTCCCTTCCTGGCCGTCCTTTTGAAAGTCGAGTATTTTTGGCAGAGTAATCAGAAACAGGCAGGCACATCCGCCGCTCAGGAGTGGCCCGAAACGCAACCATTGATCGGTTTTACCAAAGGCGCCGGCGATCAGCACGACGAGGGTAAAACCAAGCGAAAAACCCCAACTTGGTTTCAAGAGTAAAATGACGTACGACAACCCAAGCACGGCTCCGCCAAGCAAAATGGTCGGTGCGGTTCGATGTAAACGCCAGCGCACCCGAAAGAAGGAGACTAGGCAATAGAGGTAAGCCACCTCGAAAAAAGCCAAGATACCCTCGGGGCGAATCGAGCTTTGCAGAACCGCTTGTTGTGGACTTAACGCATAAAGCGATACAACAACGGCGCCGATGCTAAACCGAACTGAACGCCAAACCAACCCCTTAACCGGGAGCTGCTTCAACCAAGAAGTCCAGGTCAGGCAGAAGATCAAGATGCTGGCCAAACCGAGAAGCTGCTGGACGTAAAAGATGCCGGCGAACCCGCCAGTGATCTTTAAAATACCGGTCAGCAACGCCGGGTAAAGCCAAGCTCTCCCATATGTTTGTCGAAAGCCTAATCCGCTTAGCCAGCAAAGCGCCGGCCGTAAATAGCCCCAGGTGTCGCCGTCAGGGATAGGGATTGCTGGCAAAGGCGCGCGAACGGCTAAAGCGCCAATGACGAGGGCGAAGGCGAGGCAGAGAAAAAAACGCTCCAACCACCTGGTTAATCCATTCATTCGTCGCTGAGTTCCGCAACCGATTGCGGCTGTCGGCCAGTACAGAGGAAAGCTACGTTAGTTCCTCTCCGTTCATTGGCTCGGTTCATATAAGCTCTACCCAGCCAGCTGCCCGTAGATGTCGAACATCTGACGAAAAACGCGGCGCCAAGAGTAGCGTTTGGCGACCTGCTGGCTCGCGGCCTCGCCGATCTGAGTCAGATCTAACTTTTTCGACTCGAGAATCGCGGTCGCCAGGGAGTCTGGAGAATTCTCTTCTGCCCAATGCGCTTGATCGCTCAGAATAATTCGGTCCATATAGCTTCCCCGGATACCGACTACAGGAGTTCCGCTAGCTTGCGCTTCGAGAGCCACCAGTCCGAAGGTCTCTTGCACGCTCGGATGTACGAACAGATCAGCGGCCCGGTAGACCGCCGCTAATTCGTCTTGGGCAGAGATATACCGGAGCCAGGTAACTGCTTTTGTGCCTCTCGACAGTTCCCGGAGCTGATCCCGCAGCGGACCGTCGCCGACGACCAGCAAATGAAAACGCCCGGCGGTTGCACTGTGCAAAATCTCAAAAGCGTCAAACAGAGTCTTAACGTTCTTTTCGGGCGCCAGGCGGCCAACGTAGAGCAGCAGAAATCGGTCAGTCGGGATCTCCATCCGAGCTCGAGTGGCGCTTCCATCTTTACCAGGTCGAAAAATGTCGGTGTCGATCCC
>JAFAHI010000205.1 GCA_019237325.1 Verrucomicrobiota bacterium
GTGGTTGAACGAGTGGATTTCCATCGCCTCTTTGGTTGGGATGCCGGCGGTGAGCCAGCCGGGTATTCCAAGGAAGGAAAGACCCCGCCTCCTGCTCCGGCCCCAAGTGGTATCCCGATCGATGTGAGCCTGATTGCCGGCCAGTTCATCTTCTATAACAACAACGCGGATTCTTCTCTCTCTTTCAACAAGACGGACGCGTACATGTTTGATACCCAGTTGTTGACGAAGGTGAAGTTGTTCGGTGGCAACGTTGCGATCACGTTTGGGCCGCAAGTGCAAATCTGGAATGATGCCGGTCTTGGCCCAACAGCGGTTCTTGCGAATGGACAGCCGAACCCTGCAACTTCTACGACTGCGACTGCTGCTTCCGGTACGGGCGCCTATGGAACTTTAAATAACGCGAATCCGTTCCCGGTCTCCACGCGGGATGAGTTTTATCTCCAGGCTCCTGGCGATGTTACGGTCAAGCTTTTTGGTGGCAAGCTCCCGGTTTCATTCTACTGGGACACTACGTATAATGTTTGGGGACCAGAGCGTTTCACTGAAGTCTACGGTCCTCTGTTCAGCAAAGTGACCTACACGGGCACCCAGAAGACAGGGTTCACGGCGCACTTCAGCAACCCGGTGCGGCCAACGTTCCAGGACTATTTCGGCTGGTTGGCTGGGATCAAGGTTGGGCAGAACAAGCACGCAGGGGACATCAGCTTCCTGGTGGACTACCGGCAACTTGGGTTGGCCTCCGCAGATCCCAACATCAACACTGATGACTTCAACGAAAGCTTTTTGAACACAGTCGGTTGGCGAGCCAGTATCGCTTTCAACGTGACCGACTTCGCCGTTCTCCAAGTCACCGGTTGGTTTGCCAATAATCTCGATCGGAACCTTTATGGCGGGTACGCCACCAGCCCGAGCCCCTTCCCGCTCGGGAACGCAAACAGTTCGACCGTGCTTGCGATCGACTTCGGTGTAAAATTCTAAAGGGACTCTGCTGAACTGGAGACAATAACGTGAAAAAAGTAACACTTTTATTTCTGTGTGTCGTAGGGCTGGGCTCGATATTTCTGTCGTCTTGCTCGATGAACCACGCAGCCTATACCGGCCCGCAAACGAACCCTGCGTATTACAATCCGGATTCGCGGGAGTTTGAGTCGCGGTGGCCATTTGGCCCAGCCGGTTTTCGCTAATAGCTAGCAATCCGATCAGCCCGCAAAATGCACCGCTTATCCTGCGGATGTGTTTTGCGGGCTGTGTGTTTGTTTATGCAAGATTGCTGTCAGATAATGATCAAATAATATGCTCTTTAAGATCGCTCGAGTTCTAATCGCTCTACCGCCACTGGCATTGGCGGTTTTGGTTTCCAGCTGTGCTCAAGACAACGGCCAGACCAACGGCGGCTTGTCCAACGCTGCCCTGAACACTAGTGCCCAGAACACCCAGAACCAGTATACCAACCCGGGCCGTCCCGAAACTTACAGCGCTGACGAAAGAGGCTACGAAAAGCCGTGGCCGTTCGGCGACGTCGGCATCAATCCGCAGCAGTAGTCCCGTTCTGTGAAACCCTGGAGCGGCCTTGCCTCCTCCATCGTCCGACTGAGCCGGACTACGGAGGACAAGTTGGGAGGCCGATTCGGTCGGAACCCTGGAGGGGAGCCGCTTTAAACTGTTGCTAAACCCTACGCGAGTTTCTTCTTATCATGTAAAACGGCTGAGTCATTAGGCAGCGGGCGGCTCCCGCGAATTACCCCGCGCTCGCCATCATTCTTTTGCGCGCAAACCTAACCGAACACAAATGGGGCAGATCGCACGACGAGACGTTCCCGGGAGCCGCCTGTTGCCGCACGTTTCGGCCGCACCAAGGGTAGAAATAGTGAGGCGGGGGTTATCATATGCAGGCCAAAGCGGCTCCCCTCCATGGTTCCGACCGAACCCGTTGCGTCCGGCAGCCGCGCGAAATCGCCCTCCTCGCCGAGATTCCTAGGACAGGTACGCCATCAAAGCCTCGGGTCCGTCGTACCATTTTTTCACAAATGATTCGAGCTTTTGCCGTGACAAGTCCTTGAATGGGTGCCGATTGCGCGCGCCATTCTAAAAGATGAAAAAGTTTTAATAATTAAAACTTTTTCATTGTCAGCCCTACCCAGGTTTCTATACTCGGCCAGTATTCTTATTGCGCGCTCAATTTTTAAGAGAAGAAAACCTTAACCAATGATACCGAAACAACTCTGCGCATTCGCACTGGGTGGCTTGCTGGCCCTTACCGCTTCCGGTGTTAGAGCCGATGACAGCGCGTTGCTGGATGTGCTCGTCAAGAAGGGCATCTTGACCAAGCAAGAAGCCGAGAAACTGGAGACTGAGGTTAGTAAAGAACCTGCCCCTACCCAAGAAGGACAGGCGAGCAAAATCAAGATTGGCGATTGGGTCCAGGAAATTGATCTGTATGGGGATATG
>JAFAHI010000315.1 GCA_019237325.1 Verrucomicrobiota bacterium
GCTGTTTGGTGTGGTCAGCATCGTCAGATGGGTAATCGGGCCCTCGCCGATTTCCCAAATGATACCGGAGATCCACGCGGAGTTATTGATTGTGGGTGTGGCTGTGGCCATCCTAATAGCCGGCCTGATTATGAGTCCACCGGGCAGGATGACTGGTGGCCATATGAATCCGGCCATTTCTCTGGCGATGTGGCGATTCGGCGTTTTTCCGGGGGCGGGGGTAGTACCGTATATTGTTGCCCAATTGGTGGGTTCTGCTCTGGGTGTGGTGATAGCTCGCCAGATTTGGGGTCAGGTCGTGGCCGATGCGCCGGTAGCCTACGCCGTGCTTCAGCCGGGGCCTGGTTGGTCATCAGTAACACTTTTCGTGGCGGAGACGTTAAGTATGGCGGCGATCGTTCTGCTGGTCGGCGTTTGTCTCGCCGTACCCCGGTTGGCGCCATTCGTACCCTGGGTTGTGGGCGGGGCCATTGGTTTGGCCATCGCCGTACTGGGTACTTCGACAGGGGGGAGCGTGAATCCGGCTCGCCAGTTTGGGCCGGCTGCTCTTTCGGGCCAGACGCGCTTCCTTTGGGTGTATCTGCTCGCGCCAATGGCGGGGGCGATGCTCGCGACATGGCTCAGAGAGACCGTCCAGCGCCGCCGGTCTGTGCTGACACACAGGCTATGCGGCACTCACCGCGACGGCAGCCCGTTGTCGGGTTGAAAGACGGAGGCGTTGCGATTTTGCAACGGGACAGACATTTGAAAAGAACGAGGAGAGTGCTACAACAGCGTCTTAGCCGGTGAAAACTTTCACTACTTTCTTCCTGATCTTGGGCGTGTTGGCGTCGCTGGCCATTACCCCGAGCGCACCGGGAGCGCCACCATCTGTTAGCAATGCTATTCCAAGGGCAGACACCGCGATCCAACCGGGATCGATCATTTCGGGCTACCCGATTCCGCCTGCTTATACTCTCACGCGCTATGATGAAGATTACAGTTACCTGGCCAACCCAGCGAATCGAACCGAACCGCTGGACGTGATCAAATACATCCCGTTATTTAACTGGGGACCGTCCTACTTTGTTACCCTAGGGGGTGACATTCGCGAGCAGTACGAGTTCATACAAAACGATAACTTCGGATTGGGCTCTGTAAATAACCATGGTTATTGGCTACAGCGCTTGATGCCATACAGCGATTGGCATTTCGGGCCGTTCTTTCGCCTGTTCGTACAACTGAAATCGTCCGAGGAAGAGGGGCGAGAACCCGGACCGCGTCCGACCGATCGAAAACGGCTCGACTTTAATCAAGCTTTTGTCGATTTCAGCTATCCTCGAACAGTCCTGCCGGCCGATCAGGCGTATGTTACGCTAAGGCTGGGTAGACAAGAGATTGATTTTGGGGACGAAAGACTCCTGGCTGTTCGAGAAGGTCCGAATGTACGTCAAAGTTTCGATGGTGCTCGCCTGATTCTTAACTCGTCCAAGGGGCGGGTAGACGTTTTTGGGCTACGCCTCGATCCAGACAAGGCAGGTTACATCGACAATAATCCGAGATGGAGTCATGAGACGGTGTGGGGCACGTATTCAACTTTCCCACTGACCACGAAGTCCACGGCGGCCACCCTCAATAATATTAGTTTGGATCTGTTTTATATCGGATTCCAGCAAGGTGCCGCACAGTATAATCTAGGCGTTGGCAACGAGCTCCGTCATTCGATCGGCGCACGGTTATGGAGAGCGCATCACATCAATGGACTGGATTTTAACGTGCTCGGCGTCTATCAATTTGGGAGCTTCGACGGAAAGCCGATCAGTGCATTCACTACCGCCATCGACGCCGGGTATAAGTTGTTCAATCTTCCCTGGGCGCCAAGAATCGCTGGTAGTTTGCAGGTCTCCAGTGGTGGCTCGGGCCTCCACGGATCAAAGTTAGAGACCTTTAACCCCATGCTTCCGGCTGGTTACTATTACGGTGGGGCCCTGAACGAACAGATCGGTCCGAAAAACGCGGTCATTCCTCAGGCTGAGCTCGACTTACATCCTGCCGCAACATTAGATATCATCCTGAGGACTCTGTTTGTTTGGCGGGAGGATACCGCTGACGGGTTATACGACACGCCAGGATTTTTGATCCTTCCGGGGTCGGCCAATAGTCACCGTTATGTTGGGGCATCACCACAGGTGTTGATTAGCCAGCAACTGGGTAGACACTTGGCCGTGTCTTTGAACTACTATCATTTTTATAGGGGAGGATTCCTGACGAGCGAGAAAGCAACCAAGGACGTCGATTATTTCTCTATCTGGACGAGTTACACGTTTTAAAACTGAAATTCAGTGAGTATGCGAGCACTAAGGTTTCATCAGACCGGCAGCTTGGATGATTTGCGTATCGAGGAAGTTCCACCGCCAACTCCTGGCCTGGGGGAAGTCGTAGTACAGGTGAAGGCGGCTGCCGTCAATCCAAGCGATATCAAAAATGTACAAGGGAAGATGCACGAAACCACGCTTCCGCGAATCCCCGGCCGCGATTTCGCCGGTATAATCGTTCAAGGACCAGCCGAGGTTTTGGGGCAATCGGTATTTGGCTCG
>JAFAHI010000119.1 GCA_019237325.1 Verrucomicrobiota bacterium
CATGTCGCCACTCCACAGTACAGGACGGCAAAGCCGAAACCGATGAACCCACGGTTCTCTGAGCGGAACGCCGGCATGTTCGCGGCGTCTTGAATTGTAACCTCCTTCTTGGTTCGCATGAGCTGGAAAAGCTCCTAACATAGATGGGTTTTGCAAATGATACGAGGATCATTCACACAATAAAAGCGACAGGAGATGAGCAATGAATAAGTTCGATCGATCGAGCCCGTTCGTGAACTTGCTTGGACTGATAATGTTGTTCATCGTTTTACAAGTGCACGCGCAAGGCGGGGGAACGCCAACGACGCTTGCGCAGGTGAACCAAGCGGTGCGGGAAACCCAAAGACTCTGTGAAAATCAAATTGAAAAAGGTGCGGTTCCCGGTCTCGCGATCGCCGTCGTTTTTCAAGATAAAGTCGTGTACGCTGCGGGTATTGGCGTGCGGGATGTCAACACGCAGGAACCGGTAAACGCAGATACCGTGTTTCAACTCGCATCGTTGTCCAAACCGGTCGGCTCAACCGTCGTGGCGGAACTTGTCGGCGAAGGCAAAATCTCATGGGACTCGAGAATCAGCGATCTCGATACCGAGTTCGCGATGTACGATCCGTGGGTTACACGCGAAATCACTATTCGTGATTTCTATGCGCATCGCAGTGGGTTGCCCGATCACACCGGCGATTTGCTCGAAGACCTGGGATTCACGCGAGGGGAAATTTTGCATCGCGTGCGCTACCAAAAGCCCGATAGCAGTTTCCGTTCGCATTACGCGTATACGAATTTCGGCATTACAGAGGCAGCCGTTGCCGCAGCCAAGGCTTATAACATCGCTTGGGAAGACGCATCAGAGCAAAAACTGTATAGACCACTCGGCATGGATTCCACCAGTTCGCGCTATGCTGATTTTGTGGCCCGCTCGAACAAGGCCCTTGGGCATGTAAAAGCCAACGGCAAGTGGGTTCAAAAATACAAGCGCGATCCGGATCCGGAATCCCCCGCCGGGGGTGTCAGCTCATCGGTCAACGATCTGGCCAGGTGGATGCGTTTACAACTCGCGGATGGGCAATTTGACGGCAGACGGGTCGTCGATGAAAAAGCGTTGTTGGTAACACGTTCGCCGCAAATGTTGACGGGATTCAATCCCCGGAACGGTTTGCCCACATTCTACGGGCTAGGCTGGAATGTCAGTTACGATGAAGAAGGGCGGTTGCGCCTTGGGCATTCGGGTGCATTCGCGTTGGGGGCGGCAACAACCGTACTACTGGTTCCGTCGGAACATTTGGGCATTGTTGTCCTCACCAACGCTTACCCGATCGGCCTGGCGGAAGGGCTCGCTTTTACGTTTACCGATCTTGCGTTATCCGGGAAAGCCACGCAGGACTGGCTCGCACTTTTCAAAAAGGTGTTTTCCAATCCGGCGGCGCTCGGCGTGTTTGTGGGAACGGACTACTCCAAACCGCCCCCGTTACCCACACCCCCGCTGGCGACTAGCGCATACGTCGGGACTTACACCAACAACTTTTTTGGAGACATTCAGATTATCGAAGAGGGAAACGGACTCGCGATTGTCGAGGGGCCCCACAAGTTGACATTCCCATTGAAGCATTATGACCGTGATCTGTTCACCTACGAAACGGAAGGCGAAAATGCAGTCGGCGTGACCGGAGTTACCTTTACGATTGGTGCGGATGGGAAGGCGACGACAGTGGTTGTCGAGAACCTCAATTTGCGAGGCAAAGGGACGTTTAAGCGCCCGTCCGTTGTCGAGGAACACTGAGCACGCCGCATTCCGCGACGCACACCATGGCAGAAGCAGTGAGATTGGCAAAAGAGCGCAGGCCGTTTAAGGTGCGCCAAGCGAAGCTTAGGCGTTCTTGCTAAATGAAAGGAATTAGCCATGTAAAAGAGCATTAAAGACATGTAGTCGACCGAGCGGAACGCCGCGTAAGCAGTGGAACGAAGCCTCGGAAGACAAAGGTGCGAGCCGTAGCGCAAGCGAACTCGAATCGGCCTCGAGAGGCCAGCAATGAGAGTGGTCAATCCCCCTTAAAGGATGAAA
>JAFAHI010000581.1 GCA_019237325.1 Verrucomicrobiota bacterium
TCGTCAGTGATTTCCGCTGTCCGTCTTTCCCATTCGACGTCATCCAGAGGAGCCTTTCCTTTTGTGCTGAAGACTCTCTGAAAGGTCAGTCCCTTTTGCCGTGCCGAACGCGATCCGCGCCCACGCACCTTTAAATCGCTGGCATGCACACCTGACTTTAATTTGATCATCGCAGTACTTGCTAGGGGGTTTGTTTTTCTTAGCTGCTCACAAGTTGTCAATAACTCTGCTTTGACTGGTTAATATCTTGTGCCCTTATGGTGATTATTTGCTGATAACCCCAGCCTGTAGAGCAGCGTTACCAATATGAACACTATATGTTGTGTCGTAAAGACAAAAACGACTTAAAGCTCGAGATATTGTTGGCTGGGAGAAACCTCTCCTAGGAGAGGTGGAAAAATTTGCGACAAATGGGGTCTGAGGCGCTCAGATTAGGGGGAATTCTGGGTGTCCCGAAGGGACGAAATGAAGGTAGCGGTTCGATCGGGTTCGCCGAAGTTCAGGCATGAAGGTTTGGGCTTGGAATGCCGCCGATAATTTGATGAGGCGAGGCTCCCGAATGGCCTAAAATCCGTACCAGGGAGAATCCGCGACAACTAACTGGAGGGAAGATTAGGCCGAAAAGCGTGCCGGGCCGTTGTCCCGCGCTCGACCACCGGCTCCGACTTCGCCCAGACAATTATGTTTCCGGCCTCTGAAAACACCGAAGCTAGGTCGGACAAGTCGGCGCGCGATTAGACCCAACCGCACGACTATTCCGTGAGAAGTGCTTATTCCCCTGTAAACGGTCTGACCCGTTCGGGAGCCTCGCTCCACTAAATTAGGGCTCCGCCTAATTCGCGGCCGTCGTATTCTTATGACCGACGGTGACTGTTGGGTCAGGCGGACCAACTCGCCCGATCTGAATGATCGGTGACGGAATACGATAATCAGTAGCCTTGGACACATCCGCGGTCTTGGCCGTGTCGGACGCCTTGGCCGCTTCGGCTGCTTTAGAAACTTCAGCAACCTTGGCCTCAGCCGCTATGTTCTCCCTGGCTGCGATAGTCCGAGGCGGCACATTCTTCGCGACCGGCTCATTCCGAAGTGAAGCCGGCGAATTTTGAGCCAGCAACGTTACGCTTTTATCCGCTTCTTTGACCGCCCGCTTCAATGGGTCTTCCAAGATCGCCACCGGAGTACCGACATTGACCCAATTGAAAACCTCGATCACATCAGCTGACCTCATCCGGATACAACCAAAACTAGCCTTACGCCCAAGAAACGCTTCCTGAGGCGTGCCATGTATATAGATACAGCGCTTGTAGGCGTTCCGATTTGCTTCTTCTAAACCGCGAAGCCAGATGATGCGGCTGACAATCGGATCTCGCCCCGGAGCATTCGCTGGTAGCACTTCGCCGGTTACCTGGCGTCGCCAAAAAACGGCGCCGGCGGGAGCCGAAGCACCGATCTTCCCGGCAATCTGAAGTATGCCGGTGGGTGTCCGCCAGCTTCCCCAATTATCCCCCTCACCGTAGCGCGAGGTCGAAATACGATAGTCTTTAAAAATCCTGCCGTTAACCACAACAGCGAGCTTTTGATCGGAAACGCTCACGACCAATTCCACCGATGGCGCCGGCGCGGGTGCTGGAGCAATACTTACGATTGGTCGGGCGGGCGAAGCCGCCACATTCGGAGATGCTGCCGGACTCGCCGATCCAGCTGCGGTAGAGCGAGAGTAGTAGGTCCTGGCGTAGGTGGCCACCGCGCTGGAAGTCTGAACCGGCGAGGGCGAAGGAGAAGCGGTTACTTGACTTCCACTCGCCACCGGAACAGCAACAAGCAGACTCAAGCCAACAACAAGAAGCTGAAGACGTACCAAGGGTCTCATTTAGCGAACAGGAACCAATTTCTCAGGCCACCTTCTTACGCGATCCCCGATCGAACAGAACGCGACATATGTAAAACCAATTTCAAATAACATCAAGAAAGGAAGTGATAAGTATTCTCTGGCTATAACCGCGGCGATCACAAAGTGCGCAAAGTAGACCGCAAATAGCAATTCTCCAAACGGAAGTACAGCTTTAAACGCGGAATAACTGAACGCGGGGGCCTTTCTCGTCTTCCCTTCAATCCCATATTTCGGTGTCCGATTGAAGGCGGAACGATGGTTGAAAACCGCTTCCAGAACCGCTCGAGCATTGTTTACCGAGATGCCGATCCCTAAGGCCAGAACGAAAGGAAAAAAGAAAATGTCCCGGTACCAACGCTGCGGGTATAGCTCCCGTTGAGCAACCAGGTAAAAAGCGGCGGCTGCAAAGGTATTGGCTGCGAGGATCGGTATATCGATAAGACACACCCTCAGCCAACCCCCGATCCCAAATGGGCCGATAGGCGAAGGCTGCAGCAGTACACAGAGTAGGGCCAACAGCAAATAAGTGAAATTCGACGTTAAGTGAACCGTCGCCTCGGCTTTGATCCAGAGGGGCAACTTGCTCATCCAGATACGCGGCAACAATTTTTTACAGGTCTGAATCGAGCCTTTAGTCCAACGGTGTTGTTGGGTTTTAAAGGCGCTCATTTCAACAGGCAGTTCCGCCGGGGTGACGACATCAACCAGAAACACAAAGCGCCATCCGATAAGCTGGGCCCGATAGCTAAGATCCAGATCCTCGGTCAGCGTATCGTGTTGCCAACCTCCGGCTTCTTGGATGCAGCTCTTCCGCCAGAGACCAGCGGTACCGTTGAAATTAAAGAATCGACCGGTCGAGCTGCGCGCCGTCTGTTCGAGAACCAGGTGACCATCAAGTAAAATTGCCTGCGCCCGAGTAAGCCATGAATAGGACCGATTAAGATGCTGCCATCGGGTTTGAATCATCCCGACCCGCGCGTCGGTAAAATAATGAATGGTTTCCGTTAAAATTTCGGGCGGAGGAACAAAATCAGCATCGAGGATCAAGAAGAATTCACCTCGGGCCTGGCGCAAGCCGACATCCAGAGCCCCGGCCTTGAACCCGAGTCGTCCAGCTCGTTGTAAACAGACTGCGTCGAATCCTGCCTGGCGCAGACGTTCACTTTCCCGGACGGCAATGTCTCTCGTCTCGTCTGTTGAATCGTCGAGAATCTGGATCTGGAGTTTTTCCTTCGGATAATCGATCAGGCTAACCGCATGCAACAAACGCTCCAGCACATAGCGTTCGTTATAGATGGGAAGCTGAACTGTCACCACCGGCAACTCCACAAAGCGGTTCTGTGGTTTCAGGTTCTGCTTTCGGTGCCGAAAATATAGATAGATGATGAAGTACCGGTGGAGCCCATAAAAAGAGAGCCCCAGGAGAACCACAATGTAACAAAGCGTCCATGCGAAAATTCCGACGTTTCCGTACATGCCAAAAGCATCAAAGGGTTAGCAACGAACTGCTACCCGCGTCATGATGAGCCTTTGGCCTTGAGCGTCAAGTGGAAACCGTGAGATGGCTTCGTTCTCGGCCTCGTCATCATCCTGGTCCGCGGGTCGTTGCACATGGAGTGTTGGAGTGTCGGAGTACTACGCTTTGTGAAAATTGTAGGCTGCATCCACGGTGTTAGAGTTGCTTTCAAAGACTCGACCTTCGCGGATGAATGTCACATCAGCAAACGTAACCTTGTTCTCGAAGCACCAAGAAATGCTGACTGGTGAACCACGGAACCCTGCGATAATAAGTTACGCGTGCATTCGATGGTTAGTTCTCCGACTTCGCGATCCGATCGGTTGGAATCGAAAATTGGCTTGCGGCTTCGTCGGACGAGCTGGCATTCCCGACGCTCACGGCGTTCGCGCGCGTTAATCCTGGCCTGTGCACCGTTGATTGCGACTACGGCAACGCTTCTTGCCCAAAAGGCATCTGATGACTTGTCTCAGGACCAGGATTATCGCGAGGAACTCGGCGTAAATGAATTCACCGCGCCGTCCATCGAGAAGTTGTTTAGTACGCTGGACTCTCTGAAACCGATCCCCGTCAATTCTCTGGTCCGGCCGGTAACGGAGCTCAACACCGCCGAACGTTCAAAATACGCATTAAGTTTTGGGGTCTTGATCGGAGACGGCTTTCTTGATGTGGAAGGAGAGCAAAACAAGGACATCGAATCTCTCGGTCGTGAATTAATTCGACGCGCGAAAGTCCTGGGCGTGGAAGAGCGAGTGAGCCGGCACAGCCGCAAGCTGCTGGATCTGGCGAAACAGAATAATTGGGAGCGTCTGCGCAAAGAATTGATCGTGACGCAAGAAGACGTCGAGAAGGCGTTACTTGAACTCCGTGATGAGCCCATTGTTCACTTGCTGAGTTTAGGCGGCTGGATCCGAGGGCTGCAAATCGCTGCCGCTAGTGTGGCTGCAGATTATTCCCCTGAACGCGCAAAGACTCTGCGCAATCTCGAGCTCCTGGACTATTATCTCGATCGCCTGAATACATTGTCGCCTCGCTTGAAACGCAGCGAGCTAGTCCAGAAAATCACGGCTCAGCTAGAAACCGTGCGAACGACATTTAAGGAAAACGAGGTGTTCTCGCCGCCACAGGTCAATTCGATACAAGCAGCCGCGACATCGATGGTCGACTTGATCGAAAAATAGCGGATCAGTTTTAGGTTCTAGGTTTTAAGTTTTAAGTTCTAAGTTCGACGTTTGAGCCCTCTCTCCCGAGCATGGCGTCGTGCTAGGTGGAGCCCAACCTAAAACCTAAAACTTACAACCTTGAACCTTAAACTGATGTTGATAGCCACCAGCGATCGCCTTCCAGCCAACAGGTATCATCGGGCAAGTGCGGAAAACGTCGCAACGACCTTACTTCGTCGCTATCACCGCCCAAGAACGCAGCCCGCAACCGGTCTTCCGAGTCCTCGTCTCGTCCTTGAGCACAATCGATAATTGCCACTGGCGTAGCGAACCGCGCCGGCCAGGTTCCGTTCCGGCGTTCGACGACCAGAAACCGGCCTACGCACCGCCCGGCATGTTCTGAGGACTCGCCCCAGCCATGGGTGACAGTCAACGGTAACAATAATTTGCCGCCTTCACGCAACGAGTCGAGCCATACGACCGGCACGAAGGTCAGGCCGGCACTGACCACAATAAAATCGACGTCGGCGGGCACATCTGTCAGGCCGTTACCGGCAACCGTCTTCGCCTGCGGCCAAGGCGCCAGATTTTCCCACGTTTGTAACGCGAAGTCGGGATCGACTTCGATAGCAGTGACTTTTCCCGACAATCCGACCAACTCCGCTAAAATCGCAGAATAGTAACCGGTCCCTGAACCGACATGAGCAACGGCAGCGCCACTGCCAATTCCTAGTTGATCAAATAAAACGGCCCAAAGCCGCGGTTCCCCGTTATTGATATTTCGATTCTCATCTAGGGCGACCAGCACGTTGTCGTACAAGTGACAAGGATCAGAATCCGGGGTCCTGCGCGCGGTTCGCCCCGGAGGGATAATCGTCCAGGGACCATCGCCGACGAACCGCTCACGGGGTACAGTGGCGAACGCTGTTACCACGGTATCGGAATTCACTGGTCCCAGCCGTCTCAACCGCTCGGCATAAGCCCGCCGAGCATCCTCAACTGACTTCATCTCAAACATCTTTACAACGCCGTCTACGAACGAGAGCGACCCCCGCAGTCGCGGAGCCGGGAACGGCCTGCACGAGCTTTCGTTCACCCTCGTTTGCGCACGTTCACAGCGCTCCCAAGACTCAATATAGCCAAGGATAGTCAAGGAGCGAGAGCACCCGTACAGTTCTAGGTTTTAAGTTTTAGGTTTTAAGTTCTAAGTTCGCCGTTAAGTGTCCCTTGCCGCGCGAGGCGCCATGCCGCGGAAAGAGCGCAACCTAAAACTTAAAACCTACAACCCTAACCTCGAACGGTTATGGCTTGACGCCACTTGTGTCCTGGCTGGAAACTCATGACATGAGCTCCGGCGCCCTCCAAGAAACATCGCTGAAGAACCCGGCCATTCTTTCGCTCATTGGCAACACTCCGCTGGTTGAATGCACGCGGCTCGAGACAGGTCCATGCCGGCTTTTTATCAAACTGGAAAACCAAAATCCGACCGGCTCAATTAAAGACCGAATGGCCTTGGCAATGGTCGAGGCGGCGGAGCGCGCCGGCCAACTTAAGCCCGGGGGAACTCTAATCGAGGCCACCGCGGGCAATACCGGGTTGAGTCTAGCACTGGTAGCGGCAGCCAAAGGTTATCACCTGATCTTGGTGATTCCCGATAAGATGTCGCAGGAAAAGATCCTTCACGTTCGAGCACTCGGCGCGACCACCGTCATTACCAGATCGGATGTTACCAAGGGACACCCGGAATATTACCAGGATCTAGCAGCTTCCATCGCCGCGGAGACGCCGGACGGTTTTTACGTGAACCAATTTGGCAATCCGACGAACCCGTTGGCTCACGAACAGACCACCGGCCCGGAAATCTGGGAGCAAATGCAACACAACGTCGACGCCATCGTCGTAGGGGTTGGATCCGGTGGCACTCTTACCGGACTGAGTAACTATTTCGCGTGCGTAGCTCCAGAATGCGAAATCGTGTTGGCGGATCCCGAAGGTTCGATCCTGTCTGAGTTCGTTAAAGAAAAACGGATCGGTCAATCCGGTTCCTGGATTGTTGAAGGGATAGGTGAAGACTTCATTCCGCCGATTGCCGATCTGAGCCGGGTCCGCAAAGCTTATAGTATTTGCGACGAAGAGAGCCTCCTAAGCGCCCGTGATCTTCTGCGCAAGGAAGGCGTGTTCGCCGGTTCATCGACCGGTACTTTGTTCGCAGCGGCCCTTCGATATTGCCGGGAGCGGACAGAACCAAAACGCGTAGTGACAATCGCTTGCGACAGCGGCAATAAATATCTATCCAAGATGTATAATGACATTTGGATGGCGGATCAGGGGTTCATCCACCGGAAAAGCTTTGACGATTTGCGAGACCTGGTTTCCCGCCGTTATCAGGACGGAACCATTGTCAGTGTTGGCCCCAGCGACTCGCTGCTAACCGCGTTTAACCGGATGCGGATCGCCGACGTCTCTCAAGTCCCGGTTCTCGATCGCGGTAATTTGGTTGGTATCCTGGATGAATCGGATGTTTTAACCCGGCTACAAGATGGCCATGGCTCGTTTCGCGACGAAGTAAAAACCGCAATGACCAATCGCGTAGTAACCCTGGCGCCGTCAGCCGGTCTTCAGGAGCTTCGCCAAATTCTCGATAGCGGCCGGGTCGCCATTGTGGTCGATCAAGAACAATTTGTCGGCCTGGTTACGCGCATCGATTTATTAAATTATCTTCGCCGAAAGGTCGCATGAGTTCATCAAAACGACATTCATTTGCTACCAGAGTAATCCACGCCGGTCAGGAGCCGGATCCTTCTACGGGAGCGATCATGGTCCCGATTTACCAGACGTCAACTTACGTACAGGAAAGCCCCGGCAAACACAAAGGGTATGATTACGCCCGCAGTATCAATCCCACCCGCCTGGCGTACGAACGGTGCGTAGCGGATCTCGAGAACGGCCAGCGCGGGTTCGCTTTCGCCTCCGGTTTAGCCGGAATGGCCACCGTTTTAGAATTGCTCGACTCCGGCTCGCACGTGATTGCCAGCGACGATCTTTATGGCGGTACATTTCGGCTGTTCGAACGAGTGCGGTCTAAGTCCGCTAACCTTGAGTTCACGTTTCTAGATCTGTCCGATCCATCAGCACTAAAGAAAGCGATCCGGACGAACACCCGGATGGTCTGGGTCGAAACACCGAGCAACCCTTTACTCAAGTTAATTGATTTAAAGGCGATCGGAGAGTTCACCCGCGAGAACAAATTAATCGCGGTTGCGGACAACACATTTGCCAGCCCTTGGATCCAGCATCCCCTCGATCTCGGGTTCGATATCGTCGTTCATTCGGCAACCAAATATCTCAATGGCCATTCCGATATGGTGGGCGGCGTTGTGGTGGTTGGTCCCGGTGAAGTTCGGTTGCCTTTAGCCGAGCGGCTCGCTTTTCTTCAGAACGCCGTCGGAGCCGTGGCCGGACCTTTCGATAGCTTCCTGGCTTTGCGCGGTTTGAAGACTCTGGCTTTGCGGATGGAACGACATTGCGCCAACGCGCTAGACCTGGCTGTTTGGCTGGAAAGGCACCCCAAAGTGACAAGTGTCCGTTACCCAGGACTCATCTCCCATCCCCAACACGAGTTAGCGAAGAGCCAGATGAAGGGGTTCGGGGGCATGATCACGATCTACCTCGGTTCCGATTTGGCAGGCGTCCGGCGTTTCCTGGAGAACACCCATCTCTTCTCCTTGGCCGAAAGTTTGGGCGGCGTGGAAAGCCTGATCGAACACCCCGCCATTATGACCCATGGTTCGATCCCTCCCGAACAAAGACATGAGCTCGGCATCGACGATACGCTGGTGCGCTTATCTGTAGGCGTTGAAGACCTGGAAGATCTGAGAACCGACCTCGCAGATGCTCTCGACAAAGTGTAACAGCCGAAAGCTCCATTTGGCATCCGCCTCGTCCTCGTACTCGTCGTCGTCCTCGTCCTCGAAGCGGTTATTGATGCGGAGTCGAAATTGTGGACATGCGCAATTTATGCACCCGATTTCCATCCCCGTTACTGCTTGCCAACAGCCACGACCATTCCTGTTTCATCGGGCGGCGTTTTTAATAAGCGATTGTTGACCGGTCTACCGAATTAAGCGGTGGGTATAACTGCCATAAATAAAGTGTAATAACCTGAACCACAGCCAACCGGGAAGCAACGCAATGCAACGTATGCTGGCGTGCTTCTCACCTTGGCAGTCCAGAAGTTAGTGCCCGCTAATTCAATCTCTCAGCTCGCATTTTGCAGTCCGACTCCGCCTCAATTTGTTCCTTCGCATACTCCCGGGTCTACCTCGAGCCAGCTGAATAGTTCCGCTGATGTCTTCACCATCTCACCCCACAGATTGGCCGACGACGTCCACTTACCAAGAAGCCCGATCTTATGCAAAACTGCGCATCGGGCGGACCTTGCTGACTTGGCAACAGCCTACTTGGTCAGTATCAATCTGATTCGGAACGAATTCCTGCGCGAATCCCGCCCTCACAACCATTAGTAATTTTCCCAATCAAGTTTGGCGCCGGCGATTTTAGTAAAAAACTGAGGAGCGCGACGCGTCGGTGAGCCGCGATTGTAACCGTAACTGTTTTCCGAAATAGTCCCAAATTGTTTCAAAAAAACAGTTGCAGAGAAATCGGTGTTTTCTATACTCGCGCGGCTTTTTGGCAAGGAGGATATCATGACGACTAAAAGAAGTTTGTCAGCACCCACTCGAACTGATTCTCGAATAGTACCGGGTTTTTCATCGAGGCAGGATTCGGCCTGATTTCTTAGCCTTATCGGTTAACCCCAGCACAACAAAAATCGTGTTAGTCGGCACCCATCCCCTGGGCCGTTCGGGTTATCCCGACCGCTTGATTCGGACGTGCTCCAAAAACAGGATCAGCCGCACAACCGG
This sequence comes from Verrucomicrobiota bacterium, assembly GCA_019237325.1. Classification (GTDB taxonomy): domain Bacteria; phylum Verrucomicrobiota; class Verrucomicrobiia; order Chthoniobacterales; family JAFAMB01; genus JAFAVN01. Next base: position 9,496 of record JAFAHI010000581.1, read on the forward strand.
CCGACCAGTCGGCACGGTTACGCGATCCTTTGATCTCCCTCGGCAATTGCAACCGAGCACCTGAATCGTCCGTAGGGGGTAATTCTCGTCGGTACGGAGGGGTTAAACAGAGCGGGCATGCGGTCTCCCTTTGACGAGGTCAAAAATGATCTCGCTTCTATTAATCATGGTACTTATAACTGCTCTAAGAGGCTGGTCGCCCACGACGGAACGTCAGAAGGACCACGACTAAATGCAAAATCGACTTCTCTGTTCGGCACCGGTGAGCATTCAGAACAAAAATTTATGTACATAGACGTACACGGCCATGCGTTGCTGCCGCTTTCCGCAGCGCAGCTTGAGGTATGGTTCGCCTATCAATTGTTTCCCGACGATCCCGCTTATAATATTGGCGGTTGGGTCGATCTGCGCGGACAGCTCGACGAAAAAATTTTTCACGAGGCGATCCGCCTGACTGTTGAGGAGATCGATATCTGTCATCTTCGCTTCGCACGCGGGACCGACGGGCCAAGGCAATACTTTGATCGCATTCGCGATTACTCCATTTCGTTGGTCGACCTCAGAGCAGAGGAAGATCCGGAATCAGCCGCGATGGCTCGGATGCGAACCGAGATGGATTTACCGTTCGATCTCGAACGTGAGCCAGCGTTCAAAATGGCCTTGTTCCACCTGGGAGACGAACGCTTCTTTTGGTATTTCTGCTTCCATCACATCGTTATTGACGGTTACGGAACGCATTTATTGGTGCGGCGCGTTTCAGACGTTTACACGCGCCTCATTGAAGGTAAGCCGGCGCCGAAACGCTTGTTCGGATCTTTCAGTGACATTCTCGAAGAGGACGAAAAGTATCGTTGTTCCGAACGCTATCTAGAGGAGCGAAAATACTGGCTAGATCGTTTTCAAAAAGCACCGGCTCAGGCGACTCTTTCCACGCGGTCCTCGCGGGATGCTGGCGGTTTTCATCGTATCACGACTTACCTTGAGAAAGATGAGACCTCTCGGCTTCTGGAAGCCGCTCTGATTCCGGGATCAAATCAATCCCGAAATCTTGCCGCTTTCGGCATGGCCGTTTTTGCCGCCTACCTGCACCGTCTAACGGGTGTAAACGACCTTGTCATCGGTCTTCCGATCACGCGACGTCCCGGTTCAAAAAGACGGCTGGTCCCTGGAATGTTTGCCAACGTTCTGCCGATCCGTCTGAAGGTTGATGGCAGTACCGATGTAAGAACATTGGCCCTGCATGCGAGCACCGTGCTCGACGATGCGTTAAATCATCGCGGATACCGTTTCGAAACTCTGTGCCGGGAATTGAATCTCAAGGGAGGCGCAGGCCGCTGGATGAGCGCAACCGTCAACATCATGAATTTTCAGTATGATCTTCGGTTTGGTTCCACTCCGGGGACGGGCAACAATTTATCGACCGGCCCGATAGATGATATTGCCATTTCATTTTACGAACATAACGATGGCCAACTGCGTATAGATTTTGATGCTGCTGTATCGCGCTACGATGTTGCTGAAATTGGCTCTCATCAGAAGCGGTTTCTGCGATTCCTGAGAGACATACTGGCTGAGCCCAAGTGCGTCGTTTCGGCTTTTGACATCCTCGGAAGCGATGAGCGTGAGTTGTTAAATGCCTGGAACCAAACCGAGGCACCCTATCCCGGAGAGCTCTGTATTCATGAGTTGTTTGAACAACAGGTTGAACGCAGTCCCGAAACGATCGCCGTTGAGCAAGGAGAGGTCTCTTTATCTTATGCTCAGCTTAACACCTTAGCCAATCAGTTAGCTCATAAGCTAATCGTGCGCGGGGTTAAACCTGATACACGCGTGGCCCTCTGCTCTGAACGCCGGCCGCACCTGGTAGTAGCACTTCTCGCCATTCTTAAAGCCGGAGGAGCTTATGTTCCACTTGATCCAACTTACCCTGCCGAACGTTTAAGAGAACAGCTCGAAGATGCTCAGCCGGTCTTACTGTTGAGCGATGCTGCCGGACGGAGCGTTATCGGTCAACAACCGGTTAACCTGCCGCATCTGGCTCTAGATGAATCCTTGACCTTGGAGAAGCCCTCCGAGAGCTCTAATCCACATCCTAAAACGCTAGGGCTAACTTCCTCACACCTGGCCTATGTGATCTACACCTCTGGGTCAACCGGTAAACCTAAAGGGGCTCTCAATGAGCACCGAGCGGTAGTCAATCGTCTGCACTGGATGCAGCAAGCTTATCAGTTAACTCCCGCTGATGTGGTGCTGCAAAAGACGCCTTTCGGTTTCGATGTCTCCGTGTGGGAGTTTTTCTGGACGCTACTCAACGGGGCTAAATTGGTTTTAGCTCAACCTCAAGCGCATAAAGATCCAAAGGCTTTAATCGACTTAATCACCGGCGCCAAAGTCAGCACGGTGCACTTTGTGCCTTCGATGTTGAACGGCTTTCTCGCCACCTTGGGAGTCGAAAGCTGCACTTCGCTGCGCCGAATCGTCTGCAGTGGTGAAGCCTTAGCTCCAGACAATGTGCGCGAGTGCCAACGGCTCTTGCCAACGAGCCAGCTCTACAATCTTTATGGACCGACCGAAGCGGCAGTGGATGTAACCGCTTGGAGCTGTCCCAAAGACTTTGATGACCCCATTGTGCCGATCGGGCGACCGATCGCCAATACCCAGATCTATATTCTGGACCCTCAAGGCCAGCCTGTCCCCATCGGGGTAATTGGGGAACTCTACATTGGGGGAGCAGGTGTCGCCCGAGGGTATCTCAACCGGCCGCAACTAACCGGTGAGCGCTTTGTGCCGGATCCCTTCAGGTCCGGTAGGGACGAGCTCCCGCTCGTCCGGGGAACTGCTGGAACACCAGTCTCAAATCGAACACCGGACGAGCAGGAGTTCCTCCCTAGCGATGCGCGGATGTACCGCACCGGCGATCTGGCCCGATATTTACCGGACGGCAACATCGAGTTCTTGGGCCGTGACGACGGCCAAGTTAAACTGCGGGGATTCAGGATCGAGGTCGGTGAGATTGAAACCCGGCTGCGTCAATCTGCTGGGATTAAAGAAGCAGTCGTTATTGCCAGAGAAGATGTACCAGGCGACAAACGCCTGGTCGCGTACTTCACTACTGTCGGTCTCGCAAGCGAGGCAGCGCTCCACGACAGTCAGGATCGGGGAACATTTATCAGTGGACTGCGCACGGAGTTGGCAATGCACCTACCCGATTACATGGTGCCTAGTGCTTTTGTGTACCTGGAGGCTTTGCCGTTAACCGTCAGCGGCAAACTCGACCGTAAAGCCCTCCCCGCCCCGGATGCGAGCGCCCTACTACAACGTACTTACCAAGCCCCTGAAGATCACATCGAGCAGGCTCTAGCCGCTATCTGGGCCGAGTTGCTCAATGTTGAACAAGTCGGGCGTAACGACCACTTCTTCGAGTTGGGCGGGCACTCGCTCTTGGCAATTGAGCTTATGGAGCGAGTTCGCCGGCTAGGCTGGAGCCTCGAAGTACGCGACCTCTTCATGGCGCCAACCTTGGCGGCCTTGGCCGGTGCACTCAAAACGGAGAGCGCGATCCCGGTACCAGCCAATTTGATTACTAAAGAGACTCCTCGTATCAGTCCGGAGCTCCTCCCCCTGATCGAACTGGAGCAGAGTGAGATCGATCACATCGTTCAAAAATTCACTCTAGCCGATATCCAGGACATCTATGCGCTTTCTCCGCTGCAGGAAGGCATCCTCTTTCATCATCTGTTAGCGACCCAGGGTGATCCCTATCTGTCGATAGTCCAAATGGCGTTTGCCGAGCGCTCAAGGTTAGAGCGTTACATCGCTGCAATCCAAAAAGTCATCGATCGGCACGATATCTTACGTACCGCTTTTGTATGGGAGGGGCTGCAGACACCGGCTCAAGTGGTGTTACGCAATGCCAAACTGGAAGTCGCCGAAGTACAACTCCAAGCCCATGAAGGCGTTCAAGAGTTAGCCCAACGTTTCGATCCGCGTCAGTACCGGCTCGACCTGACTCAGGCCCCACTTCTCCGCTTGGTCATCGCCCAGGAACCTTCTACTAACCGTTGGTTAGTAGTACTCTTACTCCACCATTTAATTGGAGATCTTTCTACCCTCCAGCTCATGCATGGCGAAGTGATGGCTCTGCTTGAGGGCGAGGCCCAACGACTCCTTCCGCCACTGCCCTTCCGTAATCTGGTAGCCCAAGCTCGTTTGGGTTTGACCAATCAAGAACACGAGGCATTCTTCAGCTCTCTTTTAGCGGATATCGATGAACCGACCATTCCGTTTGGTTTAAGCGATGTCCACCACGACGGTAGCCGGATCGTTGAAGCTCATCTCGCGTTAAGCGCTTCGCTCAACAACCGGTTACGCTTCCAGTCACGCCGGCTTGGGGTCAGTCTGGCTAGTCTCTGTCATTTGGCCTGGGCTGCAGTAGTGGGCTCCACCAGCGGCCGCCGCGAAGTCGTCTTTGGAACCGTGCTGTTTGGTCGGGCCCAGAGTGCCGCACTCGATCGAGCCATGGGCTTATTCATTAACACCCTGCCGATCCGGCTGGATCTCGATCAGAAGCCCATCAAAGAGGCAGTCCTTCATACTCATCGCCTGTTAGCTGAGCTTTTAGACCATGAACATTCTCCTTTGGCCTTGGCTCAGCGCGCCAGCGCCCTGGCCAATGGCATTCCCCTGTTCAGCGCTCTATTAAATTACCGGCATAATAACCCTGACCATACCGTTGCTCTTGAGCGGAGCGGCCAAGAGCAATCCTCCCGAGTCGAATGGCTAGGCGGCCGAGAACGCACTAACTATCCCCTGACGTTGTCGGTGGAAGATGGAGGGAGTGGCCTAGGCTTAACCGCGCAAGTGCTAGAGCCTATTGCTCCGCACCGGGTGTGTGAGTTCATGCAACAGGCTCTTGAGGAGCTAGTGGATAAGCTGGAAAACGCTCCTGAGACGCCGGTCTCCAAACTGAATATTTTGCCACCGGCCGAACGTGAGCTGTTATTAGAAGGCTGGAACAGTACCCACGCTCGCTATCCGGCCCAATCCTGTATCCATGAGTTATTTGAACAGCAAGTTGAGCGCACTCCCGAATCGATAGCCGTTGAGCAAGGAGAGACAACCTTAAGTTATGCTCAAGTCAATGGCTTAGCGAATCAGCTAGCTCATAAGCTGATCGAGCGAGGGGTTAGACCTGATGCGCCGGTAGCCCTCTGCTCGGAACGCCGGCCACACCTGGTAGTCGCTCTCCTAGCGATTCTTAAAGCCGGAGGAGCTTATGTTCCCTTGGATCCAACTTACCCTGCTGACCTTTTAAAAGAACTGCTTGAAGACGCTCAACCCGTCCTGCTCTTGAGCGATACCGCCGGGCGTAGCGCTCTCGGTGAACAACAGATCAACCTGCCGCATCTGGCTCTCGATGAATCCTTGAGCTTGGAGAAAGCTTCTGAGAGCTCTAATCCGGATCCTGAAGCGCTAGGGCTAACTTCCTCTCACCTGGCCTATGTGATCTACACGTCTGGGTCAACTGGTAAACCTAAAGGTGCTCTCAATGAGCACCGAGCGGTGGTCAATCGTCTGCACTGGATGCAGCAAGCCTACCAGTTAACTCCGGCTGATGTAGTGCTGCAAAAGACGCCTTTCAGTTTTGATGTCTCCGTATGGGAGTTTTTCTGGACGTTGCTCAACGGAGCTAAACTGGTCTTAGCTCAACCTCAAGCGCACAAAGATCCGAAGGCTCTGATTGAGTTAATCACCAGCGCCAAGGTAAGCACACTGCACTTTGTGCCTTCGATGTTGAACAGGTTTTTGGCGACCTCGGCAGTCGAAAACTGCACTTCGCTACGGCGAATTGTCTGCAGTGGTGAAGCCTTAGCTCCAGATACTGTGCGCCAGTGCCAGCGGCTTTTGCATAAGAGCCAGCTCTACAATCTTTATGGACCCACCGAAGCGGCAGTGGATGTCACTGCCTGGCGTTGTCCCAAAGATTTCGATGGAGCCACTGTGCCGATCGGGCGACCGATAGCTAATACACAGATCTATATCCTGGACTCTCAAGGCCAGCCGGTTCCAGTAGGGGTAATCGGGGAACTTTATATTGGGGGAGCAGGTGTCGCGCGAAGCTATCTCAACCGGCCGGAATTAACCCGCGAGCGATTTTTACCGGACCCCTTCAGCTCGAACGCCCAAGCGCGGATGTATCGCACGGGCGACCTGGCTCGCTATCTGCCAGATGGCAACATCGAGTTCTTAGGCCGTAACGACAGCCAAATAAAGCTGCGCGGATTTAGGATTGAGCTCGGCGAAATTGAAGCCAGGCTGCGCCAATGCGCTGGAGTTAAAGAAGCGGCGGTTATCGCCAGAGAAGATGTTCCGGGAGATAAACGCCTGGTCGCTTACTTCACGACTATCGGCCTCGCAAGCGAGGCAGCGCTCCACGAGAATCAGGATCCAGCAGCGCCGATCAGTGCACTACGCGCGGAGCTGTCGACACATTTGCCCGAGCACATGGTGCCAAGCGCTTTTGTGCACCTTGAGTCTTTACCGTTAACTGTCAGTGGTAAACTGGACCGCAAAGCCTTACCTGCCCCGGACGCCAGCGCTCTATTACAACAGAAGTACGAGGCGCCTAAAGGCAACATCGAACAGGCACTCGCTACTATTTGGGCTGATCTGCTCGGACTAGAACGAGTCGGTCGGAACGGTCATTTCTTCGAACTGGGTGGGCACTCCCTATTGGCTATTGAGCTCATGGAGCGCGTCCGCCGCCTGGGCCTGAACCTCGAAGTCCGTGATCTATTCACTGCGCCAACCCTGGCCGCCCTGGCTACCACCCTTACAGAAGGGAACGCGATCCCGCTTCCCGCTAATCTCATTACCAAAGAAACCAAGCGGATTACACCAGAGCTCTTGCCCCTAATCGAACTGGAGCAGATTGAGATCGATCGCATCGTCCAAGAATTCCCTGTCGCCAATATCCAGGATATCTATGGCCTTTCTCCGCTCCAGGAAGGCATCCTCTTTCATCATCTATTAGCAACCCAGGGCGATCCTTACCTGTTGATGGTCCAAATGGCCTTTGACGAACGCTCGATGTTAGATCGTTATGTCGCTGCGCTGGAGCAGGTCATCGATCGGCACGATATCTTGCGCTCCGCTTTTGTATGGGAAGGGCTGCGCACACCGGCTCAAGTGGTGTTGCGCAATGCCAAACTGGAAGTTACCGAGGTACAACTCGAAGCCCACGAAGGCGCTCAAGAATTAGCCCAGCGGTTTGATCCGCGTCACTACCGGCTC